>DASCOC010000249.1:0-1664 GCA_036011805.1 Rhodospirillales bacterium | reverse complement strand
TGTGGGATACCTTGCCTCGACGCCCGTTTCCACCGCCGGCCATCTATTTGGAATATCCCCTGAAATCATTGCCGCCATCATTGCCGCCATCGGCGCAGGCTTCTTTATTGCCGCGCTCGGCCTATCGTGGGCCGAATGGCGGGCGTCGGGCCACGCCTTGGTAAGGGGACTAAACGCGCTGGGTCACGGCGCTAATCGGAGCCGCGACGTCTTCGGATTCGTGCCGGCCTGGGTCAGCGGTCTGAATAACGAGAGCGAGCCGGAATTTGAGCCCGACCCTGATGATTTTGATGACGATATAGATGGCGACATCGATCCCGTTCGCGTCGGCGACGGGAAAGCCGTGCCCAAGACCAAGGCCCCGGCCCGAAACGGTCTTGTGGCTTCCAAAAAGCCCCGCCTTAAGGCCGGGCGAAAGGCCCAGACCGAACGCCAGGGCAAGTTGGACCTGGGCACCGGCAAGGAATACCAGACCCCGCCCCTGGATTTCCTGGAAAGCGGAACCAAGAGTGGCAGCGGCGATGCGGTCAACAAGGATTCTCTGCAACAAAACGCCAAGTATCTGGCCAGCATCCTGGAAGATTTTGGCGTCCATGGCGAGGTCATCAAGGTCCACCCCGGCCCCGTCGTTACGCTCTACGAACTTGAACCGGCGCCGGGCACCAAAACATCCCGGGTGATCGGCCTCAGCGACGACATCGCTCGATCCATGAGCGCCGTTTCCGTACGCATTGCCGTGGTGCCGGGACAAAACGTCATCGGTATCGAACTGCCCAACATTAACCGTGAAATAGTTAATCTGGGGGAGATCATCGCCTCGACCCCGTTCGAAAAGGCGCCCGGAAAGCTCCCCTTAGCCCTCGGCAAGGACATCAGTGGCTCTCCCGTCACTGTCGATCTGGCGTCGATGCCGCATTTGCTGATCGCCGGCACCACCGGGTCGGGCAAATCGGTGGCCATGAACACCATGATCCTATCCCTGTTGTACCGGTTCCGGCCCGAACAATGCCGATTCATCATGATCGATCCGAAAATGCTGGAGCTGTCCGTTTACGAGGGCATTCCGCACCTGCTGACACCGGTGGTCACCGAACCGTCGAAAGCGATCGTGGCGCTGAAGTGGACGGTCCGCGAAATGGAAGATCGCTACCGGGCGATGTCGCAAATGGGGGTGCGAAACATCTCGGGCTATAACAGCCGCCTCTCCGAAGCGGGCAAGAAAGGCGAAATCCTGACCCGGCGGGTACAGACCGGATTCGACGAGGACGGCAAGCCGATCATGGAGGAACAGCCCCTCGACATGGACCCGCTGCCGCTGATCGTCGTCGTTGTCGATGAAATGGCCGATTTGATGTTGGTCGCCGGCAAGGACGTGGAGGCCGCCATTCAGCGTCTGGCCCAGATGGCGCGCGCCGCGGGCATTCACTTGATCATGGCCACCCAGCGGCCCTCGGTCGATGTTATCACCGGTACCATCAAGGCCAACTTCCCGACCCGGATCAGCTTCCAGGTAACCTCCAAGATCGACAGCCGCACCATTCTCGGCGAGCAGGGCGCCGACCGCCTTCTCGGCCAGGGCGACATGCTCTATATGGCCGGCGGCGGGCGCATCACCCGGGTTCATGGCCCTTTCGTTTCCGATGAAGAGGTCGAACGCGTGGTCG
>DASCOC010000248.1:0-2871 GCA_036011805.1 Rhodospirillales bacterium | reverse complement strand
ATTCCGCGGCCAGCCGCGACATCGCCTATCACGTGCACGGCTACACCAATCTCAAGACGCACGAACAACGCGGACCCTTGATTATTACCAGCGGCAGCGGCATCCGGGTCACCGACGATACCGGAAAAAGCTATATCGAGGGTTTATCCGGCCTGTGGTGTACATCGCTGGGATTTCAGGAAGACCGGTTGGTCGAGGCGGCGACGGCGGCAATGAAGAAGCTGCCCTATTATCACGGCTTCGCCCACAAGACCGCCGAGGTCACCATTGATCTCGCCGAAAAGCTGATTTCCATCGCCCCGGTTCCAATGTCCAAGGTCCTGTTTGCCAATTCCGGGTCCGAAGCCAACGATTTGGCGATCAAGGTCATATGGTATTTCAACAACGCGTTGGGCCGGCCCGAGAAAAAGAAGATCATTTCCCGCAACCGCGCCTATCACGGCATCACCGTCGCCACCGGCAGCCTGACGGGCTTGGCCCCCATTCATGGTGATTTCGACCTGCCCATCGATCGTATCCTGCACACCGATTGCCCGCATTATTACCGCGGTGCCGAGGACGGCGAGACGGAAGAGGAATTCGCCAGCCGCTGTGCTGAAAACCTGGAGAAAATGATTCTCGACGAAGGCCCCGACACCGTCGCCGCATTCTTCGCCGAGCCGATCATGGGCGCCGGCGGCGTTATCGTGCCCCCGGCCACCTATTTCGAAAAAATTCAAGCCGCGCTCAAAAAATATGACGTCTTGCTGCTGGCCGATGAGGTTATTTGCGGTTTCGGTCGCACCGGCAACATGTGGGGCACCCAGACCCTGGGCATGAAACCCGATATGCTGACCTGCGCCAAAGCCCTGTCATCGGCCTACATCCCGATCGCCGCCTTGATGATTTCCGAGCCCATCTACCAGGCCTTGGTCCAGCAAAGTGAAAAGCTGGGGCTGTTCGGCCACGGGTCCACCTATGCCGGGCACCCGGTGGCCGCCGCGGTGGCACTGGAAACCCTCAAAATTTATGAAGAGCGGAACATCGTTGAGCATGTCCGCACCGTCGCTCCGCGCCTTCAGGATGGACTTCGTAAATTCGCTGAGCATCCCCTGGTTGGCGAGGTCCGGGGGCTCGGTCTGGTGGCCGGTATTGAATTGGTCCGCGATAAGGCCACCAAGGCCCCCTTCGATGCCAAACAGGGTGTCGGCCTCTACTTCCAGGCCCGGGCCGAGGAAGAAGGCCTGATCATCCGCCCAATCGGCGACAACATTGCCATTTGCCCGCCCCTTATTACGGTTGAAGATGAAATCGATGAAATTCTGGGATGCCTGGAACGCGCCCTTAATGCCACCGCCACATGGGTCGAGGAAAATGGCCTGACCACGGCCTAGGGCCCGTCACGCCACGAATTTCAGCGGTTAACCGGGATCAAGGCCGCCTTTGCGCTTTAAAGGATAGTCTTGAGTGACAATAAGAAAGGGGAAAGTCGATGGAAATGACATTAAAACGGTCGAAAAAGAAGGAGCCTCCGGTGTATAGTGCCTCCTCCGATTCGGCGGGAAATACCGTCGCACCCTCTTTTGATGAATCTGGGCAGCAATCTATGGATTATGAAAAATTTTTCGCCGATAAAACCGGCGTATTAAAAGACGAAGGCCGTTACCGGATATTCACCGATATTGAACGCAAGGCCGGCGATTTTCCCCACGCCGTCAATCACCGCGACGGAAAGATCAACGACGTCACGGTCTGGTGTTCCAATGACTACCTGGGCATGGGCCAGAACCCGGAAGTTCTTGGCGCCATGCACGCCGCCATCGACAAATGCGGCGCCGGGGCCGGCGGCACCCGCAACATCGCCGGCACCAACCATTTCCATGTTCTTCTTGAACAGGAATTGGCCGATTTGCACGGCAAGGAAGCCGCGCTGGTGTTCGGGTCCGGCTGGACCGCGAACCTGACGGCGCTCAGCACCCTCGGCGCAATGCTTCCGGACTGCGTAATCCTGTCTGATGCCCATAACCATAATTCCATGATCGAGGGCATCGTCCATTCCAAGGCCGAGAAAAAAGTCTTCAAACATAACGACGTCGAAGATTTGGAACGCCTGCTCAGCGAATACCCTCTTGATATGCCGAAGCTGGTTGCTTTCGAATCCGTCTATTCCATGGACGGCGACGTTTCCCCGATCGAAGAATTCTGTGACGTGGCCGATAAGTACGGCGCCATGACCTTCATCGACGAAGTGCACGCGGTCGGCCTGTACGGGGCCCGGGGCGGCGGCATTGCCGAACGCGAAGGCCTGATGGACCGGTTAACGGTCATCCAGGGCACCCTGGCCAAGGCGTTTGGCGTCGTCGGCGGCTACATCGCCGGGACCGCAGCGTTTTGCGACTTCATCCGGTCTTATGGCAACGGCTTCATCTTTTCGACCTCCATGCCGCCGGGGGTTGCCGCCGCGGCGCTTTCCAGCATTCGTTATTTGAAGGAACACAACGAACTCCGTGACTCGCACCAGGAACGTGCCCAAACCCTGAAACGCCGTTTCACCGAAGCCGGAATCGCGGTGATGCCGTCTGTTACGCATATCGTTCCGGTGTTGATCGGCGATGCGACCCAGTGCAAACAGGCTTCCGATATCCTTTTGGACCAATACGGAATCTACGTGCAGCCGATCAATTATCCGACCGTGGCACGTGGCACCGAGCGTCTTCGGTTTACGCCGACGCCACTCCATACCGACGCCGACATCGATCATCTGGTATCGGCGATGAAGGAAGTTTGGAAAAAACTGGGGCTGAAACCGGCTGCCTGAGAAGGCCCTATTCCGCCGTCAAATTTGCATTCGTGCGTCCGTTGAGAGAGAGCCTAAATTTCCTCTCAAGAGGT
>DASCOC010000247.1:0-3554 GCA_036011805.1 Rhodospirillales bacterium | reverse complement strand
TTTCATGAAAACGGATCCTCCCTTCCCTCAAGAGCACAACCTAAAGGCCGGGGTTTTTCCCCGGCCTTTTTTTTTGGCAATTTTCGGTTCCCTTACAGTTCGGCGAAGGAAAACGGCACGAACCCGCGGTACGTATCATTGACCGAGATGCGGCGGTTCAAGGGCGGGTAAGCGCGCTGGTGGCAATCGACGCGCTCGCAAAGCCGGCAATTAACACCGATCGGGGTCACATTTGCCTGATCGCCGAGGTCCAGGCCGTCGGCATAGACCAGGCGGCGGGCGTGTTTGATCTCGCACCCCATGCCGATGGCCAATTGTTGCTCCGGTAGATGAAAGCCGCCGCCCAACCCGGCCACGGTGCGGGAAATGGAGAAATAGGTGGTGCTGTCCTCCATCTCGACAACCTGATTGACGATCTTGCCGGGGGTGCGGAAGGCCTCATGGACGTTCCATTTGGGACAGGTTCCGCCGAACCGCGCGAAATGGAAGCCGCTGGAACTGAACCGCTTGGAGACGTTGCTGGCCCGATCGACGCGCAGGAAAAAGAATGGCACGCCCCGGGAACCGGGCCGTTGCAAGGTGGTCAACCGGTGGCAGATCTGTTCGAAGCTGGCGCCGAACCGCCGCGCCAGGATCTCAATATCGTAGCGCAGTTTTTCGGCGGCATTGAGAAACCGTTCGTAGGGCATCATCACGGCGCCGGCAAAATAGTTGGCCAGCCCAAGCCGGCAAAGCTGCACCGCCTCCTCGCCGGTGACGCCGGCCTCCGAGATGATGCCGTCGATGAGATCCCGATGGCTTCGAATGCCGGCCTGGAAGGCCAACTGGAAGGTCCGCCCGGCGTGGCTCAGCATCTCTGACAGGAACAAGCGGCTTGAGTGCCGATCATAGCGCCACATCAGGTCGGGCATGTAATCGATGGGCATGACCTTGACCGTAAAGCTATGGGCGCGCTTGAGGTGCTGGCGTAGCGCGTAATTAAGATCATCGGCGCCCTCCAGCGCGTCCGCCCACAGCGTCTCCGCCGCCGTCTCCAGTTGCGGAAAATGATTGTTGTGGTCGTGGAAGAAATCCCGTGCCTGGTCGGCGGGAAATTGGTTGGCGTCGATGTCGATGGTGACCTCGCCGTCGGCCATTTTCTCGGTAATGGCGGCGGCATTGGAGATGGTTTCGCGATAGGCCCGGTAGAGCGTGAACATCGCCTGGGCGGCATCCGGGCTGGCGCCGACGATATCGGTCAGCTCGTTATTGGTGATTTCGAGGTTCTGGAACAGCGGGTCGCTGAACACCTCCTTCAGGGACGCGGCGGTCCGGGCATCGTCCTCGCCGCTCAATTCCTTCAAGTCGACATCGTAAATGTCATCCAAGCGCAACAGCAATTGCACCGTAAGTGGGCGTTGGTTGCTTTCGATAAGGTTGAGGTAACTGGATGAAATGCTCAAGTCGTCGGCCATCGCATTCTGGTTCAAGCCCAACTCGCGGCGCAGCCTTCGGATGCGTCTGCCGGCGTAGATTTTTTTCTGGCCCGTGGCCATGCTGCTCTCCAAAAATTTACAATGTTTACAAGTTTATTAAAAACTATATCAATTAGTAAACATAATAACTTTTTTATTTACAATAGGTTATTGACGATATTCTGTAAAGATTAAATATTGTGTAAGTTCTATTTATTTAATTTTTCGACAAAGGAGAACCCCGACAATGTCCGGAAAAGCCCAGAATTTCGAAGACCTCGTTCCCGCCGCCCCGGCCGCCCGTTTCCAGGGCATCGCCAGAGATTACGACCCGGCCGATGTCGAGAGGATTAGCGGATCGGTGCGAATCGCCCACACCCTCGCCGAACGGGGCGCCGTTAGGCTCTGGGAATCATTGCGATCCGAGGACCGGGTGTGCGCGCTCGGCGCCATGACCGGCAATCAGGCGGTTCAAATGATCCGGGCCGGATTGAAGGCGATCTACCTGTCCGGGTGGCAGGTCGCGGCCGACGCCAATGTCGCCAACGCCATCTATCCCGACCAGAGCCTTTATCCCGCCAATTCGGGCCCCCAGCTTTGTCAGCGGATCAACAACGCGCTGCAGCGGGCGGATCAGATCGAGCATTGCGAAGACGGCGCCACCATCGACTGGTTCGCGCCCATCATCGCCGATGCCGAAGCCGGATTCGGCGGGCCGTTAAACGCCTTCGAGATCACCAAGGCCTACATTGAGGCCGGCGCCGCGGCGGTGCATTTCGAGGACCAGTTGGCGTCCGAAAAGAAGTGCGGGCACCTGGGTGGCAAGGTGCTGATCCCGACCCAGCAGCACATCCGCACCCTCAACGCCGCCAGGCTCGCCGCCGACGTCATGGGCGTGCCGACGATGATCATCGCCCGCACCGACGCCGACAGCGCCCAACTCATCACCAGCGACATTGACGAGCGCGACCGCCCGTTCATCGTCAACGACGAACGCACGCCCGAGGGCTTTTTCCGGCTGCACGGGGGCGTCGAGAGCTGTATCGCCCGTGGTCTCAGCTATGCGCCTTATGTGGACATGATTTGGTGGGAAACGTCGACGCCGGATCTGGACGCCGCGCGCCAGTTCGCCGACGCCATCCACGAGCAATTCCCCGGCAAGCTTCTGGCCTACAACTGCTCGCCCTCGTTTAACTGGGAAGCCAACCTGGATTCCCAAACCATCGCCGAATTCCAGACCGAATTGGCGGCCATGGGTTATCGGTTCCAGTTCGTGACGCTGGCCGGATTCCACCAGCTCAACCACGGCATGTTCGAGCTGTCCAGGCGTTACGCCGAGCGGGGCATGTCGGGCTACGTCGACCTGCAACGGGCGGAATTCGCCAGCGAGGCCGACGGCTACACCGCCACCCGCCACCAGCGCGAGGTCGGCACCGGTTATTTCGATGCCGTGGCGATGGCGCTTTCGGGAGGCACTTCTTCGACCACGGCGATGGGCGAGTCGACCGAGACCGACCAGTTCCAGGACCACGGCCAAGCGACGCAAGCCGCCCAATGACGCACACCGACACCAAACCGGTCCCGGATGATCGCCCCGGGACAGAAAGGAGCATGAAAATGGATTCCATGACCATCAGGGAACGACCGCCAGAGTCCGAACCCTATCCCTCAGGAACCGAGCCGGTGGAAACACCGGTCGGATATACCGACGCACAGGAAAGCAATCTCCGTATCGTCACCAACAGCCTGCATCGGCTGAATGAGGCCATCACCGAAGCGGTGCTGGCTGGTTTGACGGTGGAGATTAAACGGGCGTCCCGTTTCCACGGCGGTACCGGCAATTGGGGTGATCAGATCTATCTCGAGATCAACAAGGAAAACTGAGCCTACGGGGTTAGTTTCACCGATTATTCAACCGGCCATTGCCGTTATTCTGCTGGCGGCGAAATCACTGATGTCGACTGGTCCTCCCCCAAAAAAGTGGTCCACCGTTATAGTTAGTAAACGGAGGATCAGAAATGGCGAACAGACGTCCCAAACCCGAAGAAATAGTGACGAAGTTGCGGCAGGTTGAAGTTCTTGTCGGGCAAGGAATGAAGC
>DASCOC010000246.1:0-4925 GCA_036011805.1 Rhodospirillales bacterium | reverse complement strand
TCTTGGGAAGGCTAAGGGGGCGCGGTGCCGGTGATTTCTATACCGGCCTCACGGGACGCCAGTTTGTCGCTGCGGTTGCCAGTTCCGGTGGTTCCCTCAACATCAAGGACTTGCGTGCTTACAAGCCCCTTTGGCGGCCGACTCTAAAGGTTCGTTACATCAGGAACGTCACCTTCCATTTTCCCTTAATGCCGGGGCCGTCCAGCGTGGTGGCGGCGCAAGTGACGGGGATGCTGATTGAAGATAATGATTGGGATGATTACTCACCGGCGGAACGCAGCCATCTTTTGGCGGAGCTTTCGGGACGGGCATCTTACGCCCGGGGTCGCTGGCTTAGGAGCGACGGTTCCACCGCCGCTCCACCCCAAAGCCTAGTTTCCGAGGATGCCTTAAAGCGTCTGATCGAGGGGTACCAAAACGAACGCCACACGCCATTACCGAACGCCCGATCCGGTCCGGCTCAGGCTCTCGGCAACAACGTCGGCACGAGTTTCGTCGCCGTTGATCGTACGGGCTCGGCTGTCGCTTGTGCCCTTACCCTCAACAATCCATTCGGGGTCGGCCGCATCGCCCAAGGCATGGGCATTATTCTTGCGGCATTGCCGGCGCCGCTTGGGCGTGGTCTTGATTCCTTAGGCGTGATGTTGGGGGTCAATAATGTACACAATATCTTTTTCTATAGCGCCGCCGGCACCGGCAGCATCGCCGTTCCAGGCGTCCTGGCGGGGGTCGCCATGGGCACGGCTTTGCCGGCATCCGGGGAAGGCCTGGAAACGGCGCTTGGCGCCAAACGCGTCTACAACAGTGGCAATCCCGATGTGACCTATTATGAAAAGGGCCTTGCCGGCGGCGTCGTCTCGGACCTGGGAAAATTAGGCCATCGGTTGAACCCGGCCTCGGGGATGGGCTTGGTGAATGCGATTTTTTGCCCCTCCGGCGTTCCCAATAAAGAGGGAATGTCGTGTTCCATTCGGACGGATCCCAGAGGCTTCGGTCTTGCCTCCGGGGCCGAATAGGCTCCCCCGTGGTTCTCAAAGTCGCCAAACGCGGAGCCATCCCGCCGTTCATCGTCATGGACGTCATGCGCGCCGCCAATGAACGCGATGCTAAAGGCGAAGGCGTGCTGCATCTGGAGGTCGGGCAACCGGGCACCAGCGCTCCAGGGCCGGTTCTCGAGGCCGCCAAGGAAGCCTTGACGGACGACCTTCTCGGTTATACCGACGCCCTCGGGCTGGGGGAACTGAAGCATAAGATTGCCCGACACTATCAAGAGTTCTACGGCGTTCATGTCGATGCGGACCGGATCGTCGTCACCACCGGTTCTTCAGGCGGGTTCGTGTTGGCGTTCCTGTCAGCCTTCGAGGCCGGTGATCGGGTGGCCCTGGCCAGTCCCGGCTATCCCGCCTACCGCAATATTCTGAGCGCCTTTGGGGTAAAGGTGATGGATATTGAAACAGGGCCCGAGACAAATTTCCAGCCGACACCTGAGTTGCTTGACCGGGCCCTTCATGGCTCGCCTAAGCCTCTGGAAGGGTTGATCGTCGCCAGCCCGTCGAATCCGACGGGAACCATGATTCATACCGCCGAATTCAAGGCCCTTATCGACTATTGCCAGGACAAAGGCATTCGCCTCATTTCAGATGAGATTTACCACGGCATTACCTATGGCGAGGTGGCCGAAACGGTGCTTGCGCACATGGACGATGCGATCGTTATCAACAGTTTCTCAAAATATTTTTCCATGACCGGCTGGCGTCTCGGCTGGATGGTGGTGCCGGAGGATTTGATGCGTTCCATCGAATGCCTGGCCCAGAACCTTTTTATTTCACCGCCCACATTATCCCAGCGCGCCTGCCTAAAGGTTTTCGATTGCCGGGAGGAATTGGATGCCAATGTTGCTCGCTACGCCGAAAACCGCACCTTGCTGTTGGAGCAACTTCCGAAGGCGGGGTTCGATAAGATGGCGTCGGCCGATGGTGCCTTTTACATCTATGCCGATATCGCGCACATGACCAACGATAGCCTGGAATTCTGCAACCGTATGCTGGCAGAAACCGGGGTCGCGGCAACGCCGGGTGTCGACTTCGATCCCGGACGCGGTCATCGCTACATGCGCTTTTCCTTTGCCGGAGAACTCGCGGTCATGGCCGAGGCGGTGGATCGCCTCGAACGTTGGCGCCGCTAAGCCCAGGGGGCTGGGCTTGGATCAATAAGCCCCCTTGCCTTATTTTTTAAGACAAGCTCCACCACCCCTTGCGTGTCGGCTCTTCCGAAATCTTGCCGTCGGCATCTTTGTCGACGTTAACGGCAATGGTTTTAGCGGACTCGGAGGCCGCCGCCGCAGGCTTTTGTTCGACCGGGACCTCAATTGGAATCTCAACCTTGGGCTTGGCGGGACGCTGGGGTTTTCTGGTCGTTTTGGGTGTGTCCGCCGTTTTCGTATCGGCCTTTCCCGCGTCGGCTTCCTTGGTCGGGGGCACCGGCGTTTTCCCCGGTTTGGCTTCCACGGCTTCGGTTTTCTTAGGCTTACGTGCGCGGGTCTTCCTCACCGGCTTGCTCGCTTCTTTCTTAGCCGGGCTTT
Source organism: Rhodospirillales bacterium (assembly GCA_036011805.1). Classification (GTDB taxonomy): domain Bacteria; phylum Pseudomonadota; class Alphaproteobacteria; order Rhodospirillales; family Casp-alpha2; genus Casp-alpha2. Next base: position 2,344 of record DASCOC010000246.1, on the reverse strand, counting down.
CAGTGTCCGCGGAGGCTTCTTTTTGCTTCGCCGCGGGGGCCTTTTTGTCTTCCTTTACCGGTTGCTCTGGGGCCGCTTCTACGTTGCCGGGCGTCGGCGGGGAATCCGGTGACGCGGGCGGCTGTTCGCCAGCGGTTTCCAGGGGAGTCTCGACGGCAGGCTTGCGGCCGCGGCGGCGACCGCCCCGGCGGCCCCGGCGGCGCTTGGCGCGCTCTGGTGGTTTTTCTGCATCGCCGTCCGTTGGCGTATCCGCCGGTGCCTCGGCGGCTTTTTGGTTCAAGGGTTCAGTGGTCTCGGCGGTCTTTTCGACGGTTTCACCGCCGCCCCGCCCCCGCCCGCGTCCACGTCCCCGCCGCCGCCGGCGTTTGCCGCCGTCTTCGCTGGCACCTTGCTTCTGTTCCACGCGACTGGGAGCATCCTGGCCCTTATCGTCGACTTTGCCCCGTTCAAGGCGATAGTCGGGGGGGATTAAGGTGTCGTCGTTTTCCAGCGTTACCGATAGCTGGTACTTAGCTTCGATTTCACTCAAGGTATTGCGGTGATTGTTGATGACATAGAGAGCAACGGTTGTCGGAACAAAGACGGTGATATCCTTCGATCTTTTCTGCATGCCTTCATCTTCGATGGCGCGCAGCAGGTGAACCGTGGCGGAATCTGTTGATCGGCGGATGCCCGTGCCCTCACAGTATGGACAGGGGTCGGAACTGGTTTCGATCAAACTTGGCCGCATCCTTTGCCGTGACAGTTCCATCAGACCGAAAGGACTGATGCGGCCGATCTGAATCCGGGCGCGGTCAGATCGCATGACATCTTTAAGGCGGCGTTCCACCTTAACCTTATTGCGGTTTTCATCCATGTCGATGTAGTCGATGACGATCAAGCCGGCCAAGTCACGAAGCTTGAGTTGGCGGGCGATTTCGTCAGAGGCTTCGAGGTTGGTTTTTACCGCCGTTTCCTCGATGTTGCGCCCACGCGTCGCGCGCCCCGAATTAACATCGATGGAAACAAGCGCTTCGGTCGGGTTAATGACGATGTAGCCGCCCGACTTCAACTGCACCTCAGGGGAATGCATGGCGTCCAGCTGTTCTTCCACCTGGAAGTGTTGAAACAGTTGCTTGTCGGTTTCCTTGAAGGGTTGAACCCGCTTGGTATGACTGGGAATCAAAAGCTTCATGAAGTCCTTGGCGGTGCGGTAACTGGCATCGCCGGAGATGATGATTTCATCGATGTCCTTGTCGTAGAGGTCCCGGATTGAGCGTTTGATCAAGTTGCCTTCCTCATGCACCAGGCAAGGCGCCATGGATTCCAAGGTCACTTCACGCACCAATTCCCAAACCCGCATAAGGTATTCGTAATCGCGTTTAATTTCGGCTTTCGAACGCTTCTGTCCGGCGGTTCGCAAAATCACCGCCATGACGCCGGGAATGTCGAGGCCGTTGAGGATCGTCTTGAGTCGTTTGCGGTCGGGGCTATTAGAAATCTTGCGGGAAATGCCGCCGCCCCTGGCGGTGTTCGGCATCAACACGCAATACCGCCCCGCCAGCGATAAATAGGTCGTCAAGGCGGCGCCTTTGGTGCCCCGTTCTTCCTTGACCACCTGGACCAGCAGGATTTGGCGGCGCTTGATGACTTCCTGAATTTTGTACCTGCGCTTGAGTACAGGAGGGCGTCGGGCCTCAACTTCTTCGGTATCATCCCCGCCCAAGGTTTCGACGGCGGGGGATTCGTCGGGTGAGATGTCTTCCTCGTTCGCTCCGGATAAGTTTTCGGCCTCGGTTTCCGCGACCTGCTGTTCAGCGACCAGCGCTTCGCGGTCGGCGACCGGAATTTGGTAATAATCAGGATGGATTTCGCTAAAGGCCAGGAATCCGTGACGGTTGCCGCCGTAATCTACAAACGCGGCCTGCAGGGACGGTTCGACCCTGGTTACCTTCGCCAGATAGATATTGCCTCTTAGCTGTCTCCGGGATTCGACCTCAACGTCGAAATCTTCCAGATGGTGATTGCTGACGATCGCGACCCGAGTTTCCTCCGGGTGCGAAGCGTCGATGAGCATTCTTTTGGTAGTCATTATTTATAAAACTCCGATGCACGCCTTGCCCGGCCGAGTCCTCCCCAAATTGAGAGTTGTCGGGGCAAAGGGTGCGTGTTCGTGAAACGCCGGCGGCGCATGCGAACGGGACCACCACCGCCATGGGCGGGTGGTTTTGATAATCCGTTCGCGCTGCTCTATCCGGCATGAAAAAAGTCCATGTTCTATGAGGGAAATCCCTCACTCGGTGTCTATATACGCCCGGAAACAGCGGATTACCAGAAATTAGGTTTGGTAATGGGGTGTTCTTGG
>DASCOC010000245.1:0-8420 GCA_036011805.1 Rhodospirillales bacterium | reverse complement strand
GGTGTTGGAGCAAAGCCCTGATCGGTCGTGGCGGCTGGTTCTGGCCAGCACCGGGCTGACGGCGCTGAGCCTGCCGACGACGCTGTTTATATTGGGCCTGGGGTCAAAAAATAGGTCTTTGCTGCCGGTATGGTATTTTCTGGCCTTGATCGCAGTGTTGGATTTTTCGGTACTGGTAGCCATTTTCGCCTATACGGGCACCGATCAATCCGTTAACCAAGCGGCGTTCGTTAATGTCTTGTTTGGGCTTTCCCAGGATGGGCGGGAGATATATCTGAGCCCGCAATTTTGGGTTTTACACCTGCCGTTTTTGCCGTTGGTTGCTGTAATCCTGGCCATTCTCAGTGGCTTCATGGTCAAGGGCATGATCCGGGGTATTCAGGTTTATTCCGGTTTTGGCGCGGTCTTCGATCAACCGTTTTTGATTTCCGCCCTTGCCTGTTCCGGGTGGGCTATTGTGTTGTGGCTGGCGGCGTTGCTGCTTTGATTTAACGCGCAACCTGCTTAATTGACGTTTACGTTAACGTAAAGTATGATTTCGATCTCGCTCAACGCCCCCAGGGATATATGACCCGGAGACAGTAACCCAATGATTGCCAACGATTTTCCGGCGCTGGATTTTAATCTCGGAGAGACCGCCGATATGTTGCGGGATTCGGTGCGCAACTTCGCCGCCGACGAAATCGCGCCGCGGGCCGCCGACATCGATGAAAGCAACGAATTCCCGGCTGATTTATGGCGCAAGATGGGAGATCTCGGGGTGTTGGGGATCACCGCCGACGAAGCCAATGGCGGCGCCGGCATGGGCTACCGCGAACACGTCGTGGCGATGGAAGAAATCAGCCGCGCGTCTGCGTCGGTGGGGTTGAGCTACGGGGCGCATTCCAACCTGGCCGTCAATCAGATCCAGATCAACGGCACCGAAGCGCAGAAACAATGCTACCTGCCGAAGCTGATTACCGGTGAACACGTCGGTGCGCTGGCGATGAGTGAGCCAAATGCCGGTTCCGACGTCGTCAGCATGAAGTTGCGCGCCGAAAAGAAGGGCGACCGCTATATTCTCAACGGCACCAAAATGTGGATCACCAACGGCCCCGACGCCGACACCCTGATCATCTATGCCAAAACCGACCCGGACGCCGGGTCCAGGGGCATGACCAGCTTTATCGTCGAGAAAGGCTTCAAAGGGTTTTCCACCACCGCCAAGCTGGACAAGCTCGGCATGCGGGGCTCGAACACCTGTGAATTGGTGTTTACCGATTGCGAGGTGCCGGAGGAAAATGTCCTCGGCAGCGAAGGAGGCGGCTCACGCGTGTTGATGAGCGGCCTCGATTTCGAGCGCACGGTGTTGGCCGCCGGGCCGTTGGGCATCATGCAGGCCTGCATGGACGTGGTCCTGCCCTATGTGCATGAACGCCGCCAATTCGGCGAGGCGATCGGCTCGTTTCAACTGATGCAGGGAAAGCTGGCCGATATGTACACCACCATGAATGCCGCCAAGGCCTACGTCTATGCGGTGGCGGCGGCCTGCGATAATGGTGGCGGGGCCAGAAAAGACGCCGCCGGGGCGATCCTGTTTGCCGCCGAAAAGGCGACCTGGATGGCGCTGGAGGCGATCCAATGTTTGGGCGGCATGGGCTATATGAATGAAAGCCCGACCGGGCGATTGTTACGCGACGCCAAGCTTTATGAGATCGGCGCCGGCACCTCTGAAATCCGCCGCTGGCTGATCGGCCGCGAACTGTTTGATGAAACCGGCTAGGGATTACCGCCATGAACGAAACCACTCTTACGTTGCCTGCCCTCGACCCGGCTACGGTCGAAGTGCGGACCGGCACCACCTATCCCGACGTCTATAAACAGGGCGTCGAGGCGCGGGAGAAGCACATCATCGGCGATCCCCTCGGTCTGACCCAGTTCGGCGTCAATCAGGTACGGCTTGCCCCCGGCGTGATGTCGTCACAACGCCATTGGCACAGCCACGAGGATGAATTCGTGATGGTGCTGGAAGACGAGCTGGCCCTGGTCACCGACGGGGGCGAACAGGTGTTGGGTGCCGGCATGGCCGCCGGGTTCCCGGTCGGGTCCGTCAACGGCCATCATTTGGTTAATCGTTCGGACAAGGACGCGGTTTACCTGGAGGTCGGCGGCCGCGACGGGCAAGATGACGTCGATTATCCGGATATCGATATGATCCGCCGCACCCGTGACGGCGCGAAAGTATTTCTGCACAAGGATGAAACGCCCTATGAGTGACAACAAAGACCCCATCGTCATCGTCGGCGCCGCCAGGACGCCCATGGGCGGCTTCCAGGGAGACCTGTCGCCGGTAACGGCAACCGAACTGGGCGGCGCCGCCATCAAGGCGGCGGTTGGGCGAAGCGGCGTCGCGGCGGAAGACGTCGACGAGGTAATCATGGGGCTGTGCCTGTTTGCCGGCCTCGGCCAGGCGCCGTCACGCCAGGCCGCCCATCACGCCGGCATCCCCTGGGACACCGGATGCACCACGATATCGAAGATGTGCGGCTCGGCGATGAAGGCGGCGATGCAGGCCCACGACGGCATTTTGGCGGGGTCGTCCACGGTCACCGTTGCCGGCGGCATGGAAAGCATGTCCAACGCGCCCTATTTGCTGGACCGGGCGAGGCAGGGCTACCGCCTCGGCCATGGCGGCGCGGTCAAGGATCACATGTTCCTCGACGGCCTGGAGGACGCCTATGACCAGGGCAAATTGATGGGTTGTTTCGCCGAGGACACGGCGACCAAGTATCAGTTCACCCGCGAGGCCCAGGACGATTTCGCCATCGAGTCCCTCAATCGCGCCAAAACGGCGATCGAAGACGGCAGCTTCAAGGGCGAGATCGAAGCGGTGACGGTCAAGACCCGCAAGGGCGACGCCGTCGTCGAGCAGGACGAACAGCCGCTGAAGGCCGACATCGAGAAAATCCGCAAGTTGAAACCGGCCTTCGCCGCCGACGGCACGGTGACGCCGGCCAATTCCAGCTCCATTTCCGACGGTGGCGCGGCGCTGGTGCTGATGCGGCTGTCGGAGGCGGAAAAACGGGCGCTGACGCCCTTGGCGGTTATCCACGGTCATGCCACCCACGCCCAGGAACCGGCCTGGTTTACCACCGCCCCCATCGGCGCCGTTGAAAAATTGTTGGACAAGACCGGCTGGGACAAGGCCGACGTGGATCTGTTTGAGATCAACGAGGCCTTCGCCGTCGTCACCATGGCGGCGATGCGCGACCTGGATTTGCCGCACGACAAGGTCAACGTCCATGGCGGGGCCTGCGCGTTGGGCCATCCCGTCGGCGCCTCGGGCGCCCGGATCATTGTGACTTTGCTGGCGGCGCTGGAAAAATACGACCTCAAAAAAGGCGTCGCGTCATTATGCATCGGCGGCGGCGAAGCCACGGCGATGGCCGTCGAAAGGTTGAATTAGGGGATATCCATGCCGACCGTTTTAATCACCGGCGCCAACCGCGGTTTGGGGTTTGAATTCGCCAAGCAATATGCCGCCGACGGCTGGCGGGTGATCGCCGCTTGCCGGGTTCTATCCGAGGCCGAAGCCTTAAACGCCGTCGAAGGAGACATCCGGATCGAAACCATGGATGTGGACGATGACTCCTCGGTCGCGACGCTTTCGGAAAAGCTGCAAGGTGAAGCCATCGATTTGTTGATCAACAACGCCGGTATACATGGCCCCCGGAAACTGACGGCCCAGACCATGGACTATGAGGCCTGGGAACAGGTGTTGCGCACGAATACGATGTCGCCGTTCCGGGTCACGGCGGCGTTTCTTCCACATGTCCTCAAAAGCGGCGACAAGTTAATTGCCACCGTTTCGTCCAGGCTGGGCAGCATGGGCGATAACAAGGGCGGCGGCGATTATATCTACCGGTCTTCCAAGGCGGGCCTCAACGCGGTGATGAAAGGGCTGTCCATCGATTTGGCCGATGACGGCATCAGGATGGTGCTTCTGCACCCCGGCTGGGTCAGCACCGACATGGGCGGGCCCAACGCCCCGGTGAAAGCTGACGAAAGCGTGACCGGCATGCGTCGCGTCATTGCCGGCATTAAAGAGGACGAGACCGGCGTTTTTTATAACTATGACGGCAGCGCCTTGGGCTGGTAGGAAAAGGTATGAGTGAACCGATAAAATTCTATTTCGATTTTTCGTCGCCCTACGGCTATTTCGCCGCCCTCAGGATCGACGAACTGGCCGCGTCTTTTGACCGCGAGGTGGAATGGCACCCGATGATGCTGGGCGCCGCCATGAAAGTGACCGGCGCCCAGCCGTTGGCCGAAGTCCCGATCAAGGGCGATTATTGCAACAACGATTGGGAACGCCTGGCGCGGTTCATGGAAGTGCCGTGGACCCTGCCGGACCCGTTTCCCATCGGCACGCTGGCCGCATCGCGGGCCTTTTACTGGCTCGACGATCAGGATTCCGGCCTCGCCAAGCGTTTCGCCGAAGCCGCCTTCGATACCTATTTCGGCCAAGGCCGGGACATCACCGCCGCTGAGGTCGTCGCCGAGATTGCCGCGCCGTTGGGGGTCGACGCCGACGCCTTGCTGGCCGCCGTCCAGAACCCGGCGATCAAGCAACGCCTCAAGGATGAAACCACCAAGGCGATCGATGACGGCGTTTTCGGCTCGCCCTTCTTTTTGATCGACGGAGAACCGTTCTGGGGCGCCGACCGGCTGTGGATGATCCGCCGCTGGTTGAAATCCGGCGGCTGGTAACAACACAATTCTAGGAACACGGAACATGGCGCTAAAAACACCCGTCAAGCAAATGGTCCAGGACGCCGAAGCCAGTATCAAGACGATCCCGGTGCTGGACGCCATCGGCCTGTTGGAAAGCGACGACCATGTTATCGTCGACCTGCGTGATGTCAGTGAATTGGACCATGACGGCATGGTCCCCGATGCCTTCAACGCGCCCCGGGGGATGATCGAATTCTGGGTCGATCCGGAAAGCCCTTATCACAAGGAAATCTTCGCCTCGGGCAAGACCTTCGTGTTTTATTGCCGCTCCGGCTGGCGCTCGGCGCTGTCGACGAAGACGGTCCAGGACATGGGGCTGGACAATGTCTGCCATATCCACGGCGGGTTCACCGCCTGGAAGGAAGTCGAAGGCCCGGTCGTCGACCGGCCCAAAAAGAAAAAGGATTAACGACGGAAGCCATGAGCACCTTTGAAACCACCATCGATGCGAAAACCAGTACCTTCGCCGCCAACAAGGCGGCCATGCAGGGCGCGGTGGATGACTTGCGCGCCGTGCTCGCCAAGATCGAGGCGGGCGGCGGTGACAAGGCGAGGAAAAAGCATTCGGACCGCGGTAAGCTGTTGCCCCGCCAACGCATCGAAAAGCTGGTCGATGCGGGCACGCCGTTTTTGGAATTTTCCGCCCTCGCCGGGCACGGCCTTTATGGCGACGAGGTGCCGGCCGGCGGCATCATCACCGGGCTCGGCCGGATTAACGGCACCGAGGCGGTGCTCCTCGCCAACGACGCCACCGTCAAGGGCGGCACCTATTATCCCATAACCGTCAAGAAGCATCTGCGGGCCCAGGAAATCGCCCAGGAAAATAACCTGCCGTGCATTTATCTGGTCGATTCAGGCGGTGCCTATCTTCCCGCCCAGGACGAGGTATTTCCGGACCGCGACCACTTCGGGCGGATTTTCTATAACCAGGCCCGGATGTCGAGCGCCGGCATCCCCCAGGTCTCGGTGGTGATGGGGTCGTGTACGGCAGGCGGCGCCTATGTGCCGGCGATGTCCGACGAAAGCATTATCGTTCGGGGCCAAGGCACGATCTTTTTGGGTGGGCCGCCGTTGGTGAAGGCCGCCACCGGCGAAGTCGTAACGGCGGAGGAACTTGGCGGCGCCGACGTTCATTCCCGTATTTCCGGCGTCACCGACCATGTCGCCGACGATGATGCCCATGCCTTGGACCTGGCCCGGCGCGCCGTCGGCCACCTCAATCGGGTCAAGGACGTGCGCTTGGACGTGCGCGACACGGTGGACCCCGTTTGCGACCCGGCCGACCTTTACGGCTTCATCCCGGCCGACCGCCGCATGCCCTTCGACGTCCGCGAAATTATCGCTCGCATCGTCGATGGGTCCGCCTTCGATGAGTTTAAGCGGCGCTATGGCGAGACCATCGTTTGCGGCTTCGCCCGCATTTATGGGATTCCGGTTGGCATCATCGCCAACAACGGCATTCTGTTTTCAGAATCCGCCCTGAAGGCGACGCATTTCATTGAACTCTGCAGCCAGCGGGGGATTCCGCTGGTGTTTCTGCAGAATATTTCCGGCTTCATGGTCGGCAAGCAGGCCGAAGCCGGCGGCATCGCCAAGGACGGCGCCAAAATGGTCAGCGCCGTCGCTTGTGCCAGGGTGCCCAAATTCACGGTCGTCATCGGCGGCAGTTTCGGCGCCGGTAATTATTCCATGTGCGGGCGTGCCTATGGCCCGCGCTTCCTGTGGATGTGGCCCAATGCCCGTATTTCGGTGATGGGCGGCAACCAGGCAGCGGCGGTGCTGGCGACGGTCAAGCGTGAAGGCATCGAGGCCAAAGGCGAAACCTGGTCGACGGAAGACGAGGCCGCGTTCAAGCAACCGATCCTCGATCAGTATGAAACTCAGGGCCATCCCTTTTACGCCAGCGCCCGGCTTTGGGACGACGGCATCATCGACCCCACCGATACCCGCGGCGTGTTGGGCCAGGGGCTGGAGGCGTCGTTGAATGCGCCGATTGAGAAAACCAGCTTCGGCGTTTTCAGGATGTAATACCAAGGATCACTGATAATGACCCATAGAGATCACTTAGGCAGCCCGTCGGGTAGGAGGAAAGCCGCAGGCGATGCGGTGCATCGTCAAGGTTTTTCGACGCCGTCGGACGGGTTGCATAAGCGACCGGGACGGCGGCTTGCCAAGGCTTTTGGACGGCGTCGCCCACGGCTTCCGATGCCCCGCATCGCCGCGCCGCGTGCTCCTAGCCAAAAGCCTTGGCAAGCCGTCTCTACGGGTCATTATCAGCGATTCTTGGTATAAGGGGGAGCCGTGAGCACACCATCCATCATCACCGACATCGCCGCCGATGGCCGGGCGACCGTGACCCTGAATCGTCCCGACATCCACAACGCCTTCGACGATGAATTGATCGAACGGCTTGCGGCCGACCTGGAAAAGCTGGACCAGGACTCCGGCGTCGGCGTCGTTGTTGTTGCCGCCGCGGGTAAAAGCTTTTCCGCCGGCGCCGACCTGAATTGGATGAAGCAGGTGGCCGATTTTTCCGAGGCCGAAAATCTTGCCGGCGCCGAGGCGATGGCGCAGATGTTGAAGACCTTGCATGGCTTATCGAAGCCGACCATCGCGCGTGTTCATGGCGTCGCGTTCGGCGGTGGGGTCGGGCTGGTGGCGTGCTGCGATATCGCCTTTGCCGCCGACGCCGCGTTGTTTTCACTTTCCGAGGTCAAACTGGGGTTGGTGCCGGCGACGATCTCGCCTTACGTCATCAACGCCATCGGCGAACGCCAGTCCCGGCGCTACATGTTGAGCGCCGAACGCTTCGATGCCGTCGAGGCGTTGCGCATCGGATTGGTGCATGGGGTCGTCCAGGCGGCGGACCTGGATCAGGCAATTGATGATATGGCCGAAACATTGCTGGCCAACGGGCCGCAAGCCATGGCCGAGGTCAAGGCCATGCTGGCTTCCGTCTCCGGGCGGCGCATCGATGATGATCTGGCCCATGAAACGGCGGCCCTGATCGCCCGGATCCGTGTTTCCGATGAAGGCCGCGAAGGGCTGGCGTCGTTTTTAGAGAAGCGCAAGCCGGACTGGCGCAAGTCCTAGGACATGCGCCCATCAACCGGCGGGTGTTTAGAGACGTAGAACGCAAGGGAACGATAAAAGTCATGAAAACTTGTCTGATCGTAGATGATTCGGAAAGCACGCGCCTGATGGCCCGAAAAATTCTTGAGGAATTTGGTTTCAGCACGGAGGAGGTCGCCGACGGGCAGGAGGCCTTGGAGGCATGCAAGCGTTCATTTCCGGACGTGGCGCTGGTCGACTGGAGAATGCCAGTCATGGACGGCCTTCAATTTCTGAAGGAATTACGCGCCCTGCCAGGCGGCGAGGCGACAATCGTCGTGTTTTTAACGGCTAAGAACGAAAAAGAAAATATCCTGGAAGCCATTTAGGCCGGCGCTAACGAATTCATCATGAAGCCCTTCGACGCTGAAATCATTCAGTTAAAATTTAAGATGGTCGGACTGCTGTAAGAATACCAAAAGCATTCCGAGTTTTGAGAAGTTGCATCATTACCGGCCTATCTTCTTCGACCTAGGGTCAGAACCCATTAATTTTTAATTCAGTATTTTCGCCGAAGATGATGTTTTTAATCAAGG
>DASCOC010000244.1:0-4884 GCA_036011805.1 Rhodospirillales bacterium | reverse complement strand
TAAAAGGCAATCGCCGGGTTTTTGAATCCCTGCTCTTCCGTCTGAACGGGGAACAAAAAGACCGCATCGAAGAAGTCCTGAGCATTATCAATCTGGTTGACGACAACGCCAAACAGGCAGGGTCCCTGTCCCACGGGCAAAAACAGTGGCTGGAAATCGGCATGTTGCTGATGCAGGACCCGGAACTGCTTCTGGTGGATGAACCCGCTGCCGGTATGACGGACGGGGAAACCGAACAGACGGCAGTGTTGCTGAAAGAAATCGCGAAATCCCATTCCGTCGTTGTTGTTGAGCACGATATGGAATTTGTCCGTGCGCTCGATTGCCGGGTCACGGTTTTGCACGAAGGCACGATGCTGGCGGAAGGCTCTCTTGATCTGGTGCAGAACGACGAGCGGGTCATTGAAGTCTATCTGGGCCGCTAGGGGATAAGGCATGCTGCAAGTTGAAAACCTGGATCTCTATTACGGTGCAAGTCAGGCCCTACGCGGTGTTGCGATCACTGCCGCAAAGGGGGGAGTGACGTGCGTGCTGGGCCGCAACGGCGTCGGCAAAACCAGCCTGATGAATGCCGTCGTCGGCCAGCACCCGACAACTGGAGGCATCATTACTTGGGAAGACGATGACATCACCACGATGCCGCCCCATGAGCGTGCCCGTCGCGGCATCGCCTTCGTACCACAGGGCCGTGAAATATTTTCCCTGCTGACGGTGGAAGAAAACCTGCGCACTGGCTTCGCGGCTTTGCCTCGCAGCCTGCGACATGTGCCCGATGAAATTTTCGAACTGTTCCCCGTTTTGCGCGACATGCTTGGCCGTCGTGGAGGCGACCTTTCCGGCGGTCAGCAACAACAACTTGCCATTGCCCGTTCCCTCGTCACCCGTCCAAGGCTGCTGGTTCTCGATGAGCCCACCGAAGGCATCCAGCCGTCGATTATTAAAGACATCGAACGGGTCATCCGGCTGTTGGCTGATCGCGGTGACATGGCGATTTTGTTGGTCGAACAGTATTTCGAATTTGCCCGCGACCTGGCCGATAGCTACGTTGTTATGGACCGGGGAGAAGTGGTTCTGGCCGGAGAATCAGGCAACATGGTGGAGGCCGATGTCCGTCGCTATCTTACAGTCTGAGCCCGTTTATGACGGCGTGCATGGGGTGGCCGAAATCGGCTTCGCTCATAAATCCGGTGAAACCCGGCTTGATCATCTGTATCAGTGCAATCCGTTGCGAATGTTATTCCCGACCCCTTTGAAAGGCGAAATCCCCACCGCTGTTCTGACCAACACAGCCGGCGGATTGGTTGGCGGCGATACAATGGATATTTCCGTTTCCTCCGGTGCGCGAACACGCGGTATGGCAATGGCGCAAGCGGCAGAAAAAGTTTACCGTTCTGCCGGGGAAGACAGCCGCATAAACGTCAATCTTACCGTCCATGAAGACGCATGGCTGGAATGGCTACCTCAGGAAACCATCGTGTTTGACGGCTCTCGCCTGCGCCGCCAAACCACCATCGACATTCAGCCCGGCGCGAAAATTCTCGCTGGTGAGATTCTTGTCTTCGGGCGTATCGCCAGCGGTGAAAAATTTAGCAACGGATTGTTGCGTGAAGTCTGGAACGTGCGCCGCCAGGGCCGTCTTGAATGGACCGATGCGCTGCATTTAGAAGACGGAATTGAAGAGACTTTCGCCAACCCGGCCTGCTTCAATGGCGCGAAAGCACAGGCCACCGTCGTTTATGTCGATGACGACCCGGCTGAATTTATAGAGTTGGCGCGGTCGCTACTGGGTGAGGTGGACGAGAAACTTCGTGGCGCGGCAACCGTGGTTAACGGTGTTTTGGTCGTGCGCTGGCTGGCCCATGACCCGGCCCGGTTGCGCCGGGAATTTGGAAATTTCTGGGCGGGGTTCCGAAAAGCCGCCGCCGACCTGCCGGATGCATTACCCCGGCTTTGGGATATTTGAGACCTTAGGGAGATTGTGAAATGAAACTGACACCAAGGGAAAAAGACAAACTGCTCATCGCCACCGCCGCCATGGTGGCACGGCGCAGGTTGGAACGCGGCGTCAAGCTGAACCACCCGGAAGCGGTCGCACTTATCAGTGATTTCGTCGTCGAAGGGGCGCGCGACGGAACTTCGGTCGCTGAGCTAATGCGCGATGGCGCCGGTGTCATCAGCCGCGATCAGGTCATGGACGGAATACCTGAAATGATCCACGACATTCAGGTCGAAGCCACCTTCCCCGACGGGACCAAGCTGGTCACTGTCCACAACCCGATCCGTTGAGGAGATCATCATGATCCCAGGAGAAATCATCACCGCCGAAGGGGAAATCGTCCTCAACGAAGGCCGGGAAACGCGCACCGTCTCCGTCGCCAACACCGGCGACCGACCGGTGCAGGTCGGGTCTCATTATCATTTCTATGAAACCAACGAAGCGCTGGATTTTGATCGTGAGGCGGTGCTGGGCCACCGGCTGGATATTCCCGCCGGCACCGCCGTTCGGTTCGAGCCCGGACAGACCCGCGATGTGACACTGGTCCCTTATGCCGGCAACCGTGTGGTCAAGGGATTCAACGCGAAAATTCAGGGAAAGTTAGAGGACTGAGCCATGGCATACAGCATTGACCGCGCGGCCTATGCCGCCATGTTCGGCCCGACAGTCGGGGATAAAGTTCGTCTGGCCGATACGGATTTGTTTATCGAAGTTGAAGAGGACCGCACCCACCCTGGCGAGGAAGTAAAATTCGGCGGCGGCAAGGTTATTCGCGACGGCATGGGCCAGTCCCAGGTCAGCCGCAAGGATGGCGCCGTCGATACCGTCATCACCAATGCCCTGATCGTCGATTACTGGGGTATTTTTAAAGCCGATGTTGGCATTCGCGATGGTCGCATTCAGGCTATCGGTAAAGCCGGGAACCCCGACGTCCAGCCCGGTGTGGATATCATCATCGGCCCCGGCACCGAAGCCATCGCGGGGGAAGGGCGCATCCTCACTGCCGGTGGCATCGACGCCCACATTCACTGGATTTGTCCGCAACTGGTAGACGACGCACTGTACTCCGGCATCACCACCATGATGGGTGGCGGCACCGGCCCTGCGGAAGGCACCAACGCCACCACCTGTACGCCCGGTCCGTGGCATATGGAGCGCATGCTGCAAGCCGCCGATGGCCTGCCGGTGAACTTAGGGTTTTTCGGCAAGGGAAACGCATCCGAGCCTGACGCCCTTCGTGAACAAGTCGACGCAGGGGCCTGTGGCCTGAAGTTGCATGAAGATTGGGGCACAACGCCGTCGGCTATCGACAATTGCCTTTCCGTCGCCGAAGACATGGACGTGCAGGTCGCCATTCACACCGACACGTTAAACGAGTCCGGCTTTGTCGAAAACACCACGGCTGCTTTCAAGGACCGCACCATTCATGCCTTCCATACCGAAGGGGCCGGTGGTGGTCATGCGCCGGATATTATCAAGCTCTGTGGTGAGGCCAACGTGTTGCCTTCAAGCACAAACCCGACCCGGCCCTTTACGGTCAACACAATAGACGAACACCTCGACATGCTGATGGTGTGTCATCACCTGGACAGCCGCATCCCGGAAGACGTCGCCTTCGCCGAAAGCCGCATCCGGCGCGAAACCATCGCGGCGGAAGACATCCTGCATGACCTGGGCGCGTTTTCCATGAGCGCGTCCGACAGTCAGGCTATGGGCCGGGTCGGTGAAGTCATCATCCGCACCTGGCAGACGGCGGACAAAATGAAAAAACAGCGGGGCGCGTTGCCGGGCGAAACAGGCGATAATGACAACCTGCGGGTCAAACGCTATATCGCCAAATACACCATCAACCCGGCCCTTTGCCACGGTATCGCGTCTCATGTGGGGTCTGTTGAGACCGGCAAGCTGGCCGATCTGGTGTTATGGAATCCGGCGTTCTTTGGCGTCAAACCGGATTTGATTTTGAAATCCGGAACCATCGCCTCTGCCGCTATGGGCGATCCCAATGCCTCTATCCCGACGCCGCAACCTGTTCATTACCGGCCAATGTTCGGCGCTTTTGGCAAATCGTTGACGGAAAGTTCCGTCACTTTTGTTTCCCAATCAGCTATGGACAACGACGTTACCGGTAATATGGGGTTGGCCAAGGCAGCCATTGCCGTCGTTGGTTGCCGCTCTGTGACCAAGGCCGACATGGTGTTGAACGATTATACGCCCGAAATACAGGTCGATCCCGAAACCTACGAGGTTCGCGCCGATGGTGAGGTGCTGACCTGTGAGCCGGCGAAAGAGCTTGCCTTGGCGCAACGCTACTTTTTGTTTTGATCATGCGTCGCGCTATTCAAACCCACAAATCAGGACACTGGCCAGAAGAAGGTGCCATCAGTTCCATCACCCTGCCCCTGGACCAACGCCACCGCAGGCGGTTCCGCATGACCGATGACGACGATCAGGTGTTCCTGCTGGACTTACCCGAGGCGATTTTGTTGGGCGATGGCGATGGGCTGGAACTGGAAGACGGCGGTATCATTCGCGTCACGGCGGCGGACGAGGCGGTTTGCGACGTTGCCGGCAAAACCCCCGCCCACACGGCAAGGCTGGCGTGGCACATCGGCAACCGCCATACCGCTGTGCAGGTTGTCGACGACACCACGCTCCGTATTCTCGATGACCATGTCATGGCACACATGCTGGAAGGGTTGGGTGCAACGGTACGCCGGGTTACGGCCCCTTTTTCGCCGGAACCGGGTGCTTATGCAGGACATGGCCATGACCACTGAGCCCCTTAATGAGCGCGGCTTGTACCGCCTGATGACATGGCTATCGCCCAGCTTTCCTGTCGGGGCCTTTACCTATTCTCACGGCATTGAGTTCGCCGTCGAAGAAGA
>DASCOC010000243.1:0-28703 GCA_036011805.1 Rhodospirillales bacterium | reverse complement strand
CCCAGACGGCTTCCTGATTTTCCGGTAATCCCGCCCATGGACCAACATTCATTGCCCGATCCCGAACAAGCCTACCACGCGCTTCTGGAGAACGGTTCCATCCAGCCCGATCCGTCTCAAGCCCAGGCCATGGACCGTTTGCAGAATCTGCACCGACGGTTAACGGAATACACGCCGCAAATGGGCAGAACCGGCTGGAAAGCGCGGCTCAAACTCGGCGGCGACAAGATGCCGACGCCCAAGGGCATTTACATGTGGGGGGGCGTCGGGCGCGGAAAGTCCATGCTCATGGACCTGTTTTTCGAGACCACCGCCATCCCTGAACGCAAGCGGGTTCACTTTCATGCCTTTATGCTCGAAGTTCACAAGCGCATGCATAATTACCGCGAAGCGGTACAGGCGGGAAAGGCGGCGGAAACCACCGAACCCCTGGCGGCGCTGGCGCCGGGCATTACCGATCAGGCATGGCCGCTTTGTTTCGACGAATTCCATGTCACCGACATCGCCGACGCGATGATCCTGGGCCGCCTGTTTAAAGCGCTGTTCGATCACGGCGTCGTCATCGTGGCAACGTCCAACCGGCCGCCCGAAGACCTCTACAAGGATGGTCTGCAACGGGATCTTTTTCTGCCCTTCATCGACATGCTGGGCGATTCGTTGGAGGTGTTGGAACTGGATGCAGGTATCGATTACCGCCTCGACCGCCTCAAGGCCATGGATGTCTATATGACCCCGGCCAACGCCGATACCGAGGCCCGGCTGGATGAAGATTTTCTAAGCCTCAGCATCGGCGCCCACGCCGCCCCGGTGACGCTGCAGGTCCAGGGACGCGAAATCGTCATCCCCAAGGTCGCTGAAGGCGTCGCCATGGTAGGATTTGAAGACTTATGCGAAAAACCCCTTGGTCCCGGCGATTATCTGGAAATCGCCGCCTGTTTTCATACCTTGGTGTTGAAGGGAATTCCCAAATTGGGATCGGAAAAAAGAAACGAAGCCAAGCGTTTCGTGACCCTGATCGACGCCCTTTACGAAGCCAAGGTCAACCTGATTTGCTCCGCCGACGCGCCCGCCGAAACCCTGTATACCGAGGGTGACGGGGCCTTTGAGTTCGAGCGCACGGTGTCGCGGTTGATGGAAATGCAAAGCGCCGATTACATGGCCCAACCCCATTCCGGTTGACGATTTGATTTGCACCTGTTAGCAGTTATCTGTGCTTGAACCTTTGCGGAATGCATTTTTAAGCCCCATATAATCCCCATATCAGAGTCCTTAACAAATGACACGATTGCCGAAAGGCGGAATGGCGATAATTCCCGACTCAACAGGAGAAAAGCCTTGACCAAAACCGTCATCCTTCCGGCCGCCGGCGCCTTGAAGGAAACAGACCTCGATCCGAGGTTTGACCCTTGGGCTGAGATCGAACGGCTGCGGCGCGAGAAGAACGCCGTCATCCTGGCCCATTTTTACCAGGACGGTGAGATTCAGGACCTGGCCGATTTCGTCGGCGACTCGCTCGACCTATCGCGCAAGGCCGCCGCCACCGACGCCGATATGATCGTATTCTGCGGCGTGCGCTTCATGGCCGAGGTCGCCAAGATTCTAAGTCCCGGCAAAACGGTGGTGCTGCCCGACGCCGATGCCGGCTGCACCCTGGAAGATGTCTGCCAGCCGGATGATTTCGCCCGCTTCCGGGCCGAACACCCGGATCACATCGCCATCACCTATATCAATTGCTCGGCCGAGGTGAAGGCGCTGTCCGATATCATCGTGACCTCGTCGAATGCCGAACACATCATTAACCAGATACCGAAAGACCAACCGATCCTGTTCGCGCCCGACCGCCACCTGGGCAGCTATCTGTCATCAAAGACCGGACGCGAGATGACCCTTTGGGATGGCACCTGCATCGTTCACGACCGTTTTTCCACCCGCGAGCTGGTTAAGCTCAAGGCCGCCCATCCCGGTGCCCTGGTCGCCGCCCACCCCGAATGCCCCGAGGGCCTTCTCGGCCACGCTGACCATATCGGGTCGACCAAGGGAATCCTGGATTTCGTGTTGAGCGCCCCGGCCAATGAATTCATCGTCGCCACCGAACGCCACATCATCCATCAGATGGAAAAGGCGGCGCCGGAAAAAACCTTCCTGGCCGCCCCCGGCGCCGACGGCAGCTGCAATTGCGCCGATTGCCCGTACATGGAAATGAACACCTTGGAGAAAACCTACCTGGCCATGGCCAACGAAGCGCCCCGAATCGAAATGCCCGAAGACCTGAGACTCCGCGCCCTCAAGCCGCTCGAAAAAATGTTGGATATGTCACCGCCTACCCGCGCGATTACCCAAGCGGCGGAATAATTCCGTGTCCTCGACGACGCTGGATCCGGCGGACATCAAGGCCGCCGTCGATGCCGCCTTGGCCGAGGACATCGGTGCCGGCGACATCACCACCAAGGCCGTGATTCCCGACGAAACCCGGCTTAACCTGGTCATGGCCACCCGCCAGGATATTGTCGTCGCCGGGTTGCCGGTGGCGCTGGAGGTGTTCAGGCGGCTGGCGCCTGACGCCGTCGTCCAAGTCGAAACCACCGACGGCGCGCAAATTTCCACCGGCACCGTGATCGCCCGTATTGAAGGCCAAGCGGCGGCGTTGCTGGCGGCCGAACGCACGGCGCTCAACTTTATGCAGACGCTGTCGGGGATCGCTACCCTGACCCGCGCCTATGTGGATGCGATCGAGGGCACCGGGGCGGTGCTGTTGGACACCCGCAAGACCGTGCCGGGGCTTCGAAGCTTAAGCAAATACGCCACCGCCATGGGCGGCGCCACCAACCATCGCATGCGGCTCGATGACGGGGTGTTGATCAAGGACAACCATATCGCCGTCGCCGGATCGGCGGCGGAAGCGACCCGCCGCGCCAAGGCAGCAAACCTTAAGGCCATCGAGGTCGAATGCGACACCCTGGACCAGGTGACGGAGGCCATAGAGGCCGGCGCCGATAGCCTGCTTCTCGACAACATGGCGCCCGAGATGCTGGTCCAAGCGGTCGAATTGTGCGCCGGCCGGGTGACGCTGGAGGCGTCGGGCGGGGTCAATCTCAAGACCATTCGCGCCATCGCCGAAACCGGCGTCGACACCATTTCCGTCGGCGCCATCACCCAGGCCGCCCCCGCCGTCGATATCGGCCTCGATCTCGACCTCCCCACGGCCGATTAAGGACCGGTTAATGACATTACGGACCGTTCGGTCCTAAAAAGGCCAAATATCCTTTCCCTGGAGTCGGAAACGGGGTAGGACGAAAGGCATATAAAGCGGCAAATATCCAATATCACCCTTATTTTCAAGCCGCACAAACCCGGGATGGAAACATGGCTCGCAACAAAATCGCGCTTATCGGCGCCGGTAACATCGGCGGTACGCTGGCTCATTTAGCCGGATTGAAGGAACTGGGCGATATCGTCCTGTTCGATATCATCAGCGGCATTCCGCAGGGCAAGGCCCTGGACATGTCGCAATCGGGGCCCGTTGAAGGCTTCGACGCCCGTATCAAGGGGGCGAAAAGCTACAGCGCCATCCGCGGCGCCGATGTCGTCATCGTTACCGCCGGCGTCGCCCGCAAGCCGGGCATGAGCCGCGATGATCTGCTCGGCATTAACACCAGGGTCATGCAGTCGGTCGGCCAAGGCATCAAGGAAAATTGCCCGGGCGCCTTCGTCATCTGCATCACCAACCCGCTGGATGTCATGGTCATGGTGCTGCGCGACGCCTGCGGCCTGCCCCATAATAAGGTCGTCGGCATGGCCGGTGTTCTCGACTCGGCGCGCTTCCGCTTTTTCCTATCGGAAGAGTTCAAGGTTTCCGTCGAAGACGTCACCGCCTTCGTGCTCGGCGGTCACGGCGACAGCATGGTGCCGCTGGTGCGTTATTCCACCGTTGCCGGCATCCCGCTGCCGGATCTGGTGAAAATGAAATGGACCACCCAAAAACGCATTGATGAGATTGTCCTGCGCACCCGCATGGGCGGCGGCGAAATCGTCGGCCTGTTGAAAACCGGATCGGCCTTCTACGCCCCGGCCAGTTCCGCCATACAAATGGCCGAAGCCTATTTGAAGGATAAAAAGCGCGTGTTGCCGTGCGCCGCTTACCTCAGGGGCGAATACGGGATCAAGGGCATGTATGTGGGCGTGCCCTGCGTCATCGGCGCACGCGGCGTCGAACGGGTGGTCGAGATCAAGCTCAACCCCGACGAAAAGAAGATGTTCAATCAGTCCGTCCGCGCCGTTAAGGGCCTGATCAAAGCGATCAATAAAATCACCGGCAAGGCCAAGCCGAAAAAGAAGGCGCCTAAGAAAGCGGCGGCGAAAAAGAAAGCCGTCAAAAAGGCCCCCGCCAAGAAAAAGGCCGCTAAGAAAAAATCAACCGGCAAACGGCGCTAAATCCCCATTGAGCTGACCAGCGGACCAATAGAGGAATCCGATGAATATTCACGAATATCAAGCCAAGCAACTGCTCCGTGATTATGGCGTCGCCGTGCCCAATGGCGGCGTCGCCTTTACCGTCGACGAAGCCGCCACCCAGGCGGAACAACTGGGCGGCCCGGTTTATGTCGTCAAATCGCAAATTCACGCCGGTGGCCGCGGCGCCGGTAAGTTTCAGGACAACCCGGAAGGCCTTGGCGGCGTGCGGGTCGTCAAATCGCTTGATGAGGTCCGTGAAAGCGCCGGCGAAATGCTGGGCCACGTGCTGATCACCAAGCAGACCGGCCCCGCCGGAAAGGAAGTCAAACGCATCTATGTCGAAGAAGGCTGCGACATCGCCCGCGAACTTTACCTGGGCATGCTGCTGGACCGCGAGACCTCGCGGCTGACCATGATGGCGTCCACCGAAGGCGGCATGGAGATCGAGGAAGTCGCCGCCGAAACGCCAGAAAAGATTTTGAAAGTCTCCATCGACCCGGCCACCGGAATGACGTCTGACGACGCCAAGGGACTTGCCGAAGGGCTCGGCCTGGAAGGCGGCCAAGTCGATTCCGGCGTCGAATTCATGCTCGCCGTCTACAAGGCGTTCACCGAACTGGATGCCTCCATCGTCGAGATCAATCCGCTGGTGGTGACCGGCGCCGGCGATGTCATGGCCTTGGACGCGAAGATCAACTTTGATGACAACGCCCTTTTCCGCCACGAAGACGTCGAAGACCTGCGCGACCCTGATGAAGAAGACCCGGCGGAACTGGAAGCCTCCAAGCATGAACTCAACTACATCAAGCTGGACGGTTCCATCGGCTGCATGGTCAACGGCGCCGGACTGGCGATGGCGACCATGGACATTATCAAGCTCAAGGGCGGCGATCCCGCCAACTTCCTCGATGTCGGCGGCGGCGCCACCAAGGAACGCGTCACCGAAGCCTTCAAGATCATTCTCTCCGATGACAATGTCGAAGGCATCCTGGTCAATATTTTCGGCGGTATCATGCGCTGCGACATCATCGCCGAGGGCGTGGTCGCGGCGGCCAAGGAGGTCCACCTTTCCGTACCCCTGGTGGTACGCCTGGAGGGCACCAACGTCGAACAAGGCAAGCAGATCATGGCCGACAGCGGATTGCCGATCATTTCCGCCGATGACCTGGGTGACGCCGCCGAAAAAATTGTCAAAGCCGTGAAGGAGGCCGCGTAATGGCCGTACTCGTCAACAAGGACACCAAAGTCATCTGCCAGGGCTTCACCGGGTCGCAGGGCACCTTCCATTCCGAACAGGCGATCGCCTACGGCACCCAGATGGTCGGCGGCGTTACCCCCAAAAAGGGCGGCACCACCCACCTCGATCTTCCGGTTTTCGGTACCGTCGCCGAAGCGGTTGAAACCACCGGCGCCAACGTGTCGGTCATCTACGTGCCGCCGCCGTTCGCCGCCGCCGCTATCCTGGAAGCCATCGACACCGAACTGCCTCTGGTGGTGTGCATCACCGAAGGCATTCCGGTTCTCGACATGGTCAAGGTCAAGCAAGCGCTGCGAGGATCGTCAACCCGGCTGATCGGCCCCAACTGCCCGGGCGTCATTACCCCCGGTGAGTGCAAGATCGGCATTATGCCCGGCCACATTCACCAACGCGGCTCGGTGGGCATCGTGTCGCGTTCGGGAACGCTGACCTACGAAGCCGTCCACCAGACAACCGCCGAGGGCCTGGGCCAAACCACCTGCATCGGCATCGGCGGCGACCCGGTCAACGGCACCAATTTCGTCGACTGTATCGAAATGTTCCTGGCCGACGACGAAACCGAGTCCATCGTCATGATCGGTGAAATCGGCGGCTCGGCGGAAGAAGACGCCGCCGAATTGATTAAATCGTCCAAGGTCAAGAAACCCACCGTTGGCTTTATCGCCGGACTGACGGCACCCCCCGGCCGGCGCATGGGCCATGCCGGCGCCATCATTTCCGGCGGCAAGGGCGGCGCCGGGGACAAGATTGAAGCCCTGAACAGCGCCGGTATTCACGTCGCCGACAGCCCCGCGACCATCGGCGTCACCATGACCGCGGCGCTCAAAGGATAATGCCAATAGGGTAGATTCCTTAAAAAGCCCGCAAACAAGAAAGGGCGTGCCTTAAGGGCGCGTCGAGACGCCATGACAGCACTCGACCCCAACGAATTCCTTAATACCGGCAATCAGGTCTACATCGCCGAGATGTATGAACGCTTCCAGGACGACCCCGGTTCGGTCGATCCCCGCTGGCAGGATTTTTTCGCCACCTTGACCCAAGAAGCCATGGGCTCGGAATCCGACAAAAAAGGCGCGTCATGGGCGCCGTCGGACGCCACCATCGTCGGTCAGGGAGATCTGGCGCCGCTGGCCGAACAAATGACCCGTGAATCCGCGCCCCAGGCCGTCACCGCCGCGCCTCAGGCCGGCCCCCGCATGGACGCCGGCAAGGTTCGCCAGGCGACCCTGGATTCACTGCGCGCCCTGATGCTGATCCGGTCCTACCGGGTACGCGGCCATTTGCTGGCCAAGCTCGATCCGTTGGAACTGGACGTCCGCGAGGACCACCCCGAACTCAACCCGGCCACCTACGGCTTTCAGGACGCAGACATGGACCGGGAAATCTTCATTAACTACGTGCTGGGGCTGGAAACGGCGACCATGCGCGAAATCATGTCGATCCTGCACGAGACCTATTGCGGTTCCATTGGTATTGAATTCATGCACATCCAGGACCCGGATGAAAAATCCTGGCTGCAGGAACGCATGGAAACCATCCACAACCAGACCCACTTCACCGCCAAGGGCAAACGCACCATCCTCGACCGGTTCTTGGAAACCGAAGGGTTTGAGCTGTACCTGGACAAGAAATTCTCCGGCACCAAACGCTTCGGGCTGGACGGCGGTGAAAGCCTGGTGCCGGCCATGGAACAAATTTTCAAGCGCGGCACCCAACTGGGAATCGAAGAAATCGTCATCGGCATGGCCCACCGGGGGCGCTTAAACGTGCTCGCCAACGTCATGGGCAAGCCGTTCCAGGCAATTTTCTCGGAATTCCAGGGCGGCACCTACCACCCGGACGACGTTTTGGGATCCGGCGACGTCAAATACCACCTGGGCACGTCGTCGGATCGGGTGTTCGACAGCAAAACCGTACACCTCAGCCTGACCGCCAACCCGTCGCACCTGGAGGTCGTCAACACGGTGTGCTTGGGAAAAGTGCGCGGCAAGCAAATGCAACGCGGCGACGTCGACCGGGAAAAGGTGATGGCGCTATTGTTGCATGGCGATGCCGCCTTTTCCGGCCAGGGCCTGGTGCCGGAAGCCTTCGACCTGTCCGACCTGATCAGCTATCAGACCGGCGGCACCATTCACATCGTCATTAACAACCAGATCGGGTTCACCACGTCGCCCTCGTTTTCGCGCTCATCCACCTATTGCACGGATGTCGCCAAGGTCGTCTCGGCGCCGATCTTCCACGTCAACGCCGACGACCCGGAAGCCGTCGTCCATTGCGCCCGGATCGCCACCGAATACCGTCAGAAATTCAGCAAAGACGTCGTCGTCGACATGATCTGTTATCGCCGCCACGGCCATAACGAAGGCGACGAGCCGATGTTCACGCAGCCGACCATGTACAGCAAAATCGCCAACCACCCGACGACAAAGGACATTTACGCCAAAAAGCTGGTTGCCGAGGGCGTCATGACCCAGGAGGAGGTGGACCAAGCCACCGCCGCCGTCAAAAAGGACCTCGACGATTCCTTCGAAGCCGCCGCCAGCTATAAACCCAACAAAGCCGATTGGTTCGACGGCGCCTGGGCCGGGTTTTCCGTAGCCTCGGGCGACGCCCGGCGCGGCGATACCAGTGTATCCATGGAACGCCTGAAAGAGGTCGGCCAGGCGCTCACCCGTGTCCCCGACAACTTCAACCTCAATCCCAAAATCGTCCGCCAGCTCGACACCAAACGCAAGATGATCGAATCCGGCAACGACATCGACTGGGCGACGGCCGAGGCGCTGGCCTTCGGGACGCTGTTGCTGG
Organism: Rhodospirillales bacterium; assembly: GCA_036011805.1. Taxonomy (GTDB): domain Bacteria; phylum Pseudomonadota; class Alphaproteobacteria; order Rhodospirillales; family Casp-alpha2; genus Casp-alpha2. Next base: position 20,188 of record DASCOC010000243.1, on the reverse strand, counting down.
AAGGCAATTCGGTGCGCCTGTCCGGCCAGGATTCCGGCCGCGGCACGTTCTCCCACCGCCATTCGGTGCTGGTCGATCAAACCAACGACGAACGCTATATCCCGCTCATGAACCTGCGCTTCGGTCAGGCCCCGTTTGAGGTCATCGACAGCCCGCTTTCCGAGGCCGGTGTGCTCGGGTTTGAGTACGGCTACAGTTTGGCCGAACCGCAAATGCTGGTGTTGTGGGAGGCTCAGTTCGGCGACTTCGCCAACGGCGCCCAGGTGGTGATCGACCAGTTTATCTCGTCGGGCGAACACAAATGGCTACGCATGTCGGGCCTGGTGATGCTGCTGCCGCACGGCTATGAGGGCCAGGGGCCGGAACATTCCTCGGCGCGGCTGGAACGCTATCTGCAATTATGCGCGGAAGACAACATGCAGATCTGCAACTGCACCACTCCGTCCAATTATTTCCATGTCCTACGCCGCCAGATGCGGCGGGATTTCCGCAAGCCCCTGGTGCTGATGTCGCCGAAATCGCTGCTCCGGCATAAAGCCTGCGTATCGAAGCTGTCGGATATGGCCGACGGCACCACCTTCCACCGGGCATTGTGGGACAATGGCGACGTGCTGGCCGACGACAAAATCAAGAAGGTGGTGTTGTGTTCCGGCAAGGTCTATTTCGACATCGCCGCCGAGCGCGACAAGCGAAAGCAAAAAGACACCTACATCCTCCGCGTCGAGCAGCTTTTCCCGTTCCCCAAACAGGCGCTGACGGAGGAAATCGGCCGCTTCAAGAACGCCGAGGAAGTGGTCTGGTGCCAGGAAGAACCCCGCAACATGGGGTCATGGAGCTACATCTTCGAGCCGCTTGAGGAAACCATGACGGAGATCGGCGGCAAGTCGACGAGGCCGGCTTACGCCGGGCGTGTGGCCGCTGCCTCGCCGGCCACCGGGTCCATGAAAATGCATATCGCCGAACAGGCGCAACTGATTGATGATGCCTTGACCATGAAAAAGGCCTCGAAAAAGGCCAAAACGACGAAGTCCAAAACGAAGAAGAAGGGGTAATAATCATGGCTATTGATATCAAGGTTCCCGCCCTGGGCGAATCCGTCACCGAGGCAACCGTCGCCAAATGGTTTAAGGCCGCCGGCGACGCCATCGCCGTCGATGAAGCCCTGGTCGAACTGGAAACCGACAAGGTCACGGTTGAGGTCAATGCCCCCGCCGCCGGCGCGCTGAAAAGCATTGCCGCCGCCGAAGGCGCCGATGTCGAGGTCGGGGCGTTGTTGGGCGTCATCGAGGAAGGCGCGGCAGGCGCCGAAAGCGCCGCCCCAGCCGCCGCCGAAGCACCGGCCCCGGAACCGGCACCCGCACCCCCTGCCCCCGAACCGGCCGCTGCCGCCGCCCCGCCGCCCGCACCCGAAGCCGCCCCGGCGCCGGCGCCCGCCGCCAAGCCCCCGGCTAAACCTTTGTCGCCGGCGGTTCGCAAATTGGTCGATGACAACTCCCTGGATGCCGCGCAGATTCCCTCCACCGGCAAGGACGGACGCCTGACCAAGGGCGACGTTCTCGATTACATCGCCAAAGGCGGTGCTGCGAAAGCCCCTGCCGCCGCGCCGGCGGCCGCGCCTGCATCCAAGGCCCCCTTGCCGCCGCGCCCCGAAGACCCCCGCGAAGAGAGGGTGCGGATGAGCAAGCTTCGCCAGATCATCGCCGGTCGCCTCAAGGAAGCCCAGAACACGGCGGCCATGTTGACCACCTGGAACGAGGTGGATATGGACGCGGTGATCAAAATGCGCGCCGATCACAAGGATGCGTTTGAGAAAAAACACGGCGTTCGCCTCGGCTTCATGTCCGTTTTCATCCGAGCCGCCTGTATCGCGTTGAAAGAATGGCCGGCGGTCAACGGTGAAATCTACGGCGATGAAATCATCTATAAAAACTACTACAACATCGGTGTCGCCGTCGGCTCGCCCAAGGGTCTTGTGGTGCCGGTCCTGAAAGACGCCGATGCAATGTCTTTTGCCGACATCGAAGGCGGAATCAGCGATTTCGGCCGCCGGGCGCGAGACGGCAAACTCGGCATCGACGAGATGATGGGCGGCACCTTCACCATTTCCAACGGCGGCGTTTTCGGGTCGTTGAATTCCATGCCGATCCTGAACGTGCCGCAATCCGCCGTTCTGGGCATGCACAAGATCGAAAAACGCGCCGTCGTCGTCGGTGATGAGATCGTCATCCGGCCGATGATGTACCTGGCGCTGAGCTACGATCACCGTATCGTCGACGGGCGCGAGGCGGTGTCCTTCCTGGTGCGCATGAAGGAATGCATCGAAAATCCCGACCGCATCCTGATCAACGTCTGAGCAAAGGAGCCTCCCCATGAGCGACGTTTACGATCTGATCGTCATCGGCGGCGGCCCCGGCGGCTATGTCGCCGCCATCCGGGCGGCGCAACTGGGACTGAAGACCGCCATCGTCGAAAAACGCGGGGCCTTGGGCGGCACCTGTCTCAATGTCGGCTGCATTCCGTCGAAGGCGTTGCTGCAATCGTCCCACCACTATGACCTGGCCGCCACCGAATTCGAGCATCACGGCATCAAAGCGAAAATCAGCCTCGATTTAAAAACCATGATGGCGCGTAAGGACAAGGTGGTTGCCGATTTGACCCAGGGCGTCGAATTCCTAATGAAAAAGAACAAGGTCGACTATGTCGTCGGCGAAGGCGCCATCAAGGCCGCCGGCGAAGTCGTCGTCACGCCCCCCAAAACCGATAAGAAGAAGGGCGACAAGAAACAGACACTCAAGACCGAAAACATCCTCATCGCCACCGGCTCGGACGTCGCCCCGCTGCCCGGCGTCAAGATCGATGAGAAACAGATCGTCAGTTCCACCGGCGCGCTGGCCCTGAAAACGGTGCCCGAAACACTGTGCGTCGTCGGCGCCGGCGTTATCGGGCTGGAACTGGGCTCGGTATGGCGCCGGCTCGGCGCCAAGGTGACGGTGGTGGAATTCCTCGACCACATCCTGCCCGGCATGGACGCGGAAGTGTCCAAACAGATGCAGCGCACGCTCAAAAAACAGGGCATCGAATTCAAACTGGCGACCAAGGTGACCGGGGCCAAGACCGCAAAGGCCGGCGTCACCCTGACCACCGAGCCTGTTGCCGGCGGCAAGAAGGAAACCATGAAGGCCGATATTGTCCTGGCCGCTATCGGCCGTATTCCGTTCACCAACGGCTTAGGCCTGGATAAAGCCGGGGTCGAGTTGGACGACAGAGGGTTCGTTAAGGTCGATGAGGACTTCCAGACCAATGTCGAGGGCATCTACGCCATCGGCGACGTCATCGGCGGCGCCATGCTGGCCCACAAGGCCGAAGACGAAGGTGTCGTTTGCGTCGAGATCATGGCCGGGCAGTCCGGGCATATCGACTACGACGCCATCCCCGGCATCGTCTACACCTGGCCCGAGGTCGCCAGTGTCGGCAAGACCGAGGAACAACTGAAAGACGCCGGTATCGCCTATAATATCGGCAAGTTCCCGTTCACCGCCAATTCCCGGGCCAGGAGTAACGGCGATACCGACGGCTTCGTCAAAATACTCGCCGACGCCGCCACCGATGCGGTGCTCGGTTGCCACATCGTCGGGCCGGAAGCCGGCGATATCATTCAAGAGGTCGTCGTCGCCATGGAGCTGAGCGGGTCCGCCGAAGACATCGCCCGCATCTGCCACGGCCATCCGGGGCTGTCGGAAGCGGTCAAGGAAGCGGCGCTCGCCGCCGACGGCCGCGCCATTCATATGTAATCAGCGACGTCTTAACGACGGGGCGGCGGCCGCCCAAACGGCGGCGGGCCACCGAATGGTGGCGGGCCACTACCGGGAGGGCCGCCCATACCCCCGCCTGGCGGGCCGACTCGCCACTTGCCATCAGAGTGGTTCAATATTAGCCAGATAGACTCTACACTGCGGCGCATGACTTCCGCGCCGCCGAGAGTTTCCCCCGCGCAATTAATTGTTGCGATGTGCGTTGCCGAAATTATCGGCATGCTGGGCGTGATGTCCTTTCCCGCCCTGTTGCCGGGCTTCATCACCGAATGGCAACTCACCAACACCGAAGCCGGGTGGATCAACGGCATTTACTTCGCCGGTTATCTGACCACGGTGCCGGTGCTGGTCAGCCTCACGGACCGGGCATCGCCGCGCAAGATCTATTACCTGTGCTTAGGGCTAACCGCGGTTTCCAGCGCCGGATTTGCGTTCCTGACCGACGGCTTCTGGTCGGCCATGGTGTTTCGCTGCCTTGCCGGGATCGGCCTGGCCGGGTCCTACATGCCGGGGCTGAAGCTGTTGGGCGACCACCTTAAGCTCATCGCCGGCGACAAGGACCAAAGCCGCGCCGTCGCTTTTTACACCTCCAGCTTCGGCATCGGGTCGGCGATTTCGTACTACTATTCCGGTGTCGTCGCCGAGGCGCTCGATTGGCATTGGGTTTTCGGATTGGCGACGCTGTCGCCGCTGGTGGCGATGGCCGTGGCCGCAGCCGCCCTGCCCGGCAAAGACCCGGTACACACGCAAGCACCGGACACCCACCTCCTGGATTTCCGCCCGGTGCTCAGGTGCCGCGCCGCCATGGGCTACGTGTTGGCCTACACCGCCCATAATTTCGAGCTGTTCGCGTTTCGGTCGTGGATTGTCGCCTATCTGGTGTTTGCCGCCGCCACCGGGCCGGGGACCTCCACCGCCTTGAGCGCCACCACGATCGCCGCTGTTATCAACCTTCTCGGCATGCCGGCAAGCATTTTCGGCAACGAGCTATCGCGCCGTATCGGCCGTCACCGGTCCATCACCATCGTCATGCTGTCGTCGGCGGTATTGGCCTGTATTTTCGGATTATCAGCGGCGTGGCCGTTCTGGGTGGTGGTGACGCTGGCCCTGATCTATGGGATTACGGTGACCGGCGATTCGGCCTCGATCACCGCCGGGGTGGTCGCCGCCGCGCCCGAAGGCTACCGTGGCGCCACCATGGCCGTTCATTCCAGCATCGGCTTTATGGGCTCGTTCGCCGGGCCGCTGATGTTCGGGGTCGCCCTCGACCTGGCCAGCCCTGGTGGTTCCGGGGCAGGAATCGGCGGCGAGACCGTCGCCTCCTGGGGCTGGGCGTTCGCCTTTTCCGGCCTGATCGTCGCCCTCGGGCCGCTGGCGCTGGCGCTGCTGCGCGATAAACAAAACGACGAGTTACTATGCTAGCGACGGGCGCGGGGATGGGCGCCGTCGTAGACGCTCTTCAGGTGCCCGGCATCGACCTCCGTATAGCGCTGGGTGGTGCTCAGCGAGGCATGGCCCAGAAGCTCCTGGATGGTGCGCAAATCGCCGCCACCGGCCAACAGGTGGGTGGCGAAGCTGTGGCGTAGCGCGTGCGGCGTCGCCGTATCCGGCAACCCCAGCATCGCCCTGACTTGGCCCATCTGGCGCTGGATGACGCGCGCCGACAACCGCTTGCCGCGTTTGCCGACGAACAACGGGCCGTCTTCGGGGAGATCGAAGGGACAGCTCTTGATATAGTCCTCGATGGCATGCGAGACGATGGCCAGAACCGGCACCAGACGCTGCTTATCGCCCTTGCCGGTGACGACGATGGTGTCCCCGACTTTATCCCCGTCGCTAACCTGCCCCCTGTTCAGGCCCATCGCCTCTCCGATCCTGAGGCCGCAGCCATACAACAACATCAATACCGCGGTATCGCGCTTGCCCATCCAGGTGTCATCGCTGAGTTCGCCGACCAAATCGACGGAGACCAACGCATCTTCCATGGTCAGCGCCTTGGGCACCGATTTAGGCGTCTTCGGCGTCTTGACGGCGCCGATGGCGGCATTTTCCAATACCCCTTGGCGTTCCAGGAATTTGAAGAAATTGCGTAAGGTGGACATCGCCCGCGCCGTCGACGTGCGGGCCAGGCCTTGGGCGTGGCGCGACGCCAGATAACCGCGGAAGTCCTGCGGCGCCAGCTGTTCTAAATCCTGAAGCCCCGGCGGGAAACCCAAGTGCCCGGCGATAAAGTCGAGAAACTTGCTGAGGTCGCGTTCGTAGCCGTCCAGCGTATTCGGCGAAATCCGCCGCTCATGCGCCAACCATGACCGCCAGTCGTCGATTACGGCGACCACCGCCGGCTCGGCGGTGAACTCAAGGGCCATTAACCGGGCGGCTCCGCCAGCCGGTACAGGCACAACTCCAGCGCCCGCGCCAGGAAGCCCGCCAACTCGGTACCTTGTCCGGGGCTGAAGGTATCACCCCGCGATCCCAACGCCAGAATCCCGTCCGCAACCCCGCTGCCGGCACGCAACCGCACCAACACTGCCGAGCGCACCAGTCTCGAGGCGGCGCCGAACAGCATCTCACCGAATTCTATTTTGTCTTCCAGGTCGCGCAGCAGGCAGACGTTTTCCTCAGCGCCCAATATCCGATCAACGCCGCCTTCGGGCAATTGCAGAACCTCCGGCGCGGCGGCCGGGGAAACGCCTGTATCTGCCGCCAACGGCTCTTGGCCTAAAACCACCACGTCCACATCCAGCAACAAGGGCAGGTCTTCGCTGACGACGCGCAGCAGCTGGCCGATATCGGTCGCCGACATCATTGCCAGCACGGAAGCATGGGTCCGGGTCTGGACCGACATGTTGGAACGGCTGGTCTCGATGACCTCTTGGGCGCAATTGCGTAGGTCGTCGATCTCCCCCAGCCGGCGATCAGCCAGATAGCGCTGCATATCGACGACCCCGTCGCCGGTCCACCGCGACGGCGCCGACATTTCCGATAGAAGATCCAGCCGATCGGTGAAAAAATCGGGATGACGGCGCAGGAAATCGGCAACGGCGTCGCCGTTAATTTGTTCTGGGCCCAATGCTGTCTCAACAGCGGGTTTTTCAGTTTTTCCGGTCATCGGATGCGGAAACCTCGCCAGTTTTCACGAATCGCCTATTATAAACCAGATTCGGCAGATCAATCAGGAAACCCTCTAACGACGATGAAAAAAATCGCCACCCCATCTGAACCGGCTAAACCGACTAAACCGGGCGCCCGCTACGGGCCCGGCGAAACAATCGCCGTGCTGTTGCCCTTGCCGCTGGCGGGAACCTATGATTACCGGGTCGCGGATGACATGACGCTGGCCGCCGGTGATTTCATCAACGTTCCCCTGGGATCGCGCAAGGCCATCGGCGTGGTATGGGGCAAGGGGGAAGGCGGCGTCCCTGAAGCCAAACTGAAAGACGTTCTCGGCCGGCTTCAGTGTCCGCCCATGCCCGACGTGTCGCGGGCCTTCGTCGATTGGACCGCGCGCTATACCTTGAGCGCGCCCGGGGCGGTCCTGAAAATGGTGATGAGCGTGCCGGACGCCCTCACGCCACCGAAGCCGATGGTCGCCTACGCCCTTAGGCCCAATCCGGACCCCTTCAAGCAGACCAAGACACGGACAAAGGTTTTGGCTGTTCTCAAGGATGGCCCGCCGCGCCCCGCCGCCGAGCTGGCGCGGGAAGCCGGCACCGGCACCGGCGTCGTCAAGGGGCTCCTCAAAGCCGGCGCCCTAACTCCTGTCAACCTGCCCGCACGGGCCCCCGGCCCGGAGCCGGATTGGCGTTTGCCCGGCCCGGATTTGTCCGCCGATCAGGACAAGGCCGCCAAACCCCTGCAAACGGCAGCCAAAAAGGGCGGCTTTTCCGTCACCCTGTTGGATGGCGTTCCGGGGTCGGGCAAAACCGAAGTCTATTTCCAGGCCGTCGCCGAAGCCCTGAAGCAAGGCGGCCAGGTATTGGTGCTGCTGCCAGAAATCGCGCTGGGTGCGCAATGGCTTGGGCGTTTCAGGGACCGTTTCGGGGCGGCCCCGGGGCAATGGCATTCGGACCTGACGGCATCCCAGCGCCGCCATACATGGCGCGCCGTTGCCGAAGGCCAAACCAAGGTCGTGGTCGGCGCCCGCTCGGCGCTGTTTTTGCCGTTTGCCGAACTAAGCCTGATTATTGTCGATGAAGAGCACGACACCTCCTTCAAACAAGAAGACGGCGTCATCTATAACGCCCGCGACATGGCCGTCGTCCGCGCCCAATTAGGCGCCATGCCGATCGTGCTGGCATCGGCGACACCGTCCCTGGAAACGGTTCTCAACGCCGAGTCCGGGCGGTACCAGATGCAGCACTTGGCCGACCGCCATGCCGGGGCGGCGCTGCCCGACGTCACCACCATCGACATGCGCGCCGAGGAAACGCCGTCCCAATGTTGGGTGTCGCCGTCGCTCCGGGACGCCTTGGCGGCGACCTTCGCCAATGGCGAACAGGCGATGCTGTTCCTGAACCGCCGGGGCTATGCGCCGCTGACCCTTTGCCGCACCTGCGGCCATCGCATGCAGTGCCCCAACTGTTCCGCCTGGTTGGTCGAGCACCGCCGCGGCGGCCGCTTGCAATGTCACCATTGCGGCTTTGGGGCGGCACCACCGAAGCAATGCCCGGAATGCGACCATGAAGACAGCTTCGCCGCCTGTGGTCCCGGGGTCGAGCGCCTGGCGGAAGAAGTCGCAGACCTATTCCCCGAGGCCCGCACCGTCATCGCCGCCAGCGATACCCTGGCCGGACCCAAGGCGGCGGCGGACCTGGTCCGGCGGATCGAAGACCACGACGTCGATCTGATCATCGGCACCCAGGTCGTCGCCAAGGGCTACCACTTCCCGCTGCTGACCCTGGTCGGCGCGGTCGACGCGGACTTAGGCCTTGCCGGCGGCGACTTACGCGCCGCCGAACGCACCCATCAGCTTCTTTATCAGGTTGCCGGGCGGGCCGGGCGGGCCGGCCGGGCCGGGCGGGTGCTGCTGCAAACTTACATGCCGGAACACCCGGTGATGCGGGCATTGAAGGAAGGCAGCCGCGAAGGGTTCTTGAAGGCCGAGGCCGAAAGCCGCCGCCACGCCATGATGCCGCCGTTCGGGCGCTTGGCGGCGGTGATCGTTTCCGGCTCTGATGAGGCCGCCGTCGACGCCACCGCCCGGACGCTGGGCCGCACCGCGCCCACCGGCGACGGCATTACCGTGCTTGGCCCGGCGCCGGCGCCGATGGCGCTGTTAAGGGGCAAACACCGCAGGCGGCTGTTGTTGAAAACGGCGAAGACCACCAACCTGCAAGGCGTGCTCCGGGAATGGCTGGCGAGAGCCCAACCACCCCGGAAAGTCCGAGTCCAGACCGATGTTGATCCTTACAGTTTTCTGTGATTTGGCGATCCATCGGGGATATGTGAAAGGCCGGGAAAAAGGCCCCGGAGTCGTCTTGCATGGCCCAAAGGGGTATGCTACGAAACCGACGTTTGGAACGGGGAAACCCCCGGCTCAGGGGGATGGCTGGCGCTGCCGGAAGGTGTCTTTCATCTCAACTTAAATAATACGAAAGAGGACATTTCCTGGTGTCAACGGAGATGATAGGCGCTACCGGCCTTGCCGGTCGTTACGCGACGGCATTATTCGACCTTGCCGAGTCCGATAAGCTTTTGGACCGCGTCGCCACCGATCTTGACCAGCTTGGTCAAATGATCGAGGCGTCCGCCGATTTGACGCGCCTGATCCGTTCGCCGGTGATTTCCCGCGAAGATCAGGGCCGGGCCATGGCCGCCGTCTTGGATAAAGCCGGCATGTGCGCGTTGACCCAGAACTTCGTCGGCACGGTCGCCGAAAACCGCCGTTTGTTCGCCCTCAAGGGGATGATCGCCGCTTTTCAGGCGTTACTGGCCGCACAGCGCGGCGAAGCCACCGCCGAAGTGGTTTCCGTAAAGCCTTTGTCGAAGAAACAATTAGATACCATCAGTGAATTATTGAAAAAGGCCATCGGATCGGACGTCGCCATCGACGCCAAAGTGGATGAAAGTTTATTGGGTGGCCTGATCGTTAAAATTGGATCGCGTATGGTCGATAGCTCATTGCGAACGAAGCTCCAGCAAATGCGCTTCGCCATGAAAGAGATTGGATAATGGATATCAAGCCGGCGGAAATCTCTGCCATTTTAAAAAAGCAGATCGCCGATTTTGGCAGTGAGGCGGAAGTCGCGGAAGTCGGCCAAGTGCTGTCCGTCGGTGACGGCATCGCCCGCGTTCATGGCCTGGATCAGGTTCAGGCCGGTGAAATGGTTGAATTTCCGGGCGGCATCAAAGGCATGGCGCTGAACCTGGAATCCGACAACGTCGGCATCGTGATTTTCGGCGAGGACAGGACCATTAAAGAAGGTGACACGGTCAAACGAACCGGCGACATTGTTGACGTTCCGGTCGGCAAGGAGCTTCTGGGCCGGGTCGTCGATGCGTTGGGCAACCCCATCGACGGCAAGGGGCCGATTTCAGCCTCGCAGCGCTCGCGCGTAGAGGTCAAGGCGCCGGGGATCATCCCTCGCAAGTCCGTGCATGAGCCGGTGCAGACCGGCCTCAAGGCCATCGACTCACTTATTCCCGTCGGCCGCGGCCAGCGTGAACTTATTATCGGCGACCGCCAGACCGGCAAGACCGCCGTCATCATCGATACCATCATCAACCAGCGCGCCGTCAACGAGACCGGCGACGAGTCCGAAAAGCTCTACTGCATCTATGTCGCCGTCGGCCAGAAGCGTTCGACCGTGGCGCAATTGGTGAAAACGCTGGAAGACTACGACGCGCTTAAATATTCCATCGTCGTCGCCTCGACCGCGTCCGAACCGGCGCCATTGCAGTTCCTGGCGCCGTATACGGGTTGCGCCATGGGTGAGTTTTTCCGCGATAACGGCATGCACGCGGTGATCTTCTATGACGACCTTTCCAAACAGGCCGTCGCCTACCGCCAGATGTCGCTGTTGCTGCGCCGTCCGCCGGGACGCGAAGCCTATCCGGGTGACGTTTTTTACCTACATTCACGGCTGTTGGAACGCGCCGCCAAGATGAACGATACCGAAGGCGGCGGCAGCCTGACCGCATTGCCGGTCATCGAAACCCAAGCCGGCGATGTGTCGGCCTACATTCCCACCAACGTCATTTCCATCACCGACGGCCAGATCTTTTTGGAAACCGAACTGTTCTTCAAGGGCATCCGGCCTGCCGTCAACGTCGGTTTGTCGGTGTCCCGCGTCGGCTCCGCGGCTCAGGTCAAGGCGATGAAGCAAGTCGCCGGCTCGATCAAGCTGGAACTGGCCCAGTACCGCGAAATGGCGGCGTTCGCCCAGTTCGCCTCCGACCTGGACCAATCGACCCAGCAACTGCTGGCCCGCGGCGCCCGGCTGACGGAGCTATTGAAGCAATCGCAATATTCTCCGCTGCCGGTGGAGGAACAGGTGATTTCCATTTTCGCCGGGGTCAGGGGATACACCGATGGAATCGAAATCAACCAGGTTACGGATTTCGAATCCCGGCTTCTTGATGAGATCCGCTCCAAGGGTAGTGACATCCTGGACGCCATCCGTAGCGAAAAGGAACTGAGCGAAGACACCGAGGCCAAGCTGACCAAATTCATGGACGACTTCACCAAAACCTACGCTTAAAGAGAACGAGCCGGAACCCGCCCATGTCCAATCTCAAAGATCTCAAGGTCAGGATCAACAGCGTCAAGTCGACGCAAAAGATCACGTCGGCCATGAAGATGGTGGCCGCGGCCAAGCTCAAGCGTGCCCAGGAAGGCGCCGAGGCGGCGCGTCCCTTTGCCAGCCGCATGGAACGCATGGTTGCCGCCGTCGGCGACAGCATCGCCGGCATCGACGGCGCACCGAAGATGCTGGCCGGCACCGGCAAGGAGGAAACCCACCTGATCGTCGCCTGTACGGCGGACCGGGGGTTGTGCGGCGGCTTTAACAGCTCCATCGCCCGCGAAGTCCGGAAGATGGTGCTCGACCTCAAACGGGACAGCAAGGCGGTCAAGATTCTTTGCGTCGGCCGCAAGGGCCGCGACAATCTCAAACGCGATTTCGAGAACGACATCATCGATACCATCGAGGGCATCGGCAAAAGCAGTGTCGAATACACCGAAGCCACCGAGGTGGCGGACAGGATTACCCGATTGTTCGACGAAGACGGTTTCGATGTCTGCACCATCGTCTTCAACCGCTTCCAATCGGCGATGACGCAAATCCCGACGGCGCAACAGCTGATCCCCTTTGCCGCCCCCGAAGCGGAACAAGAAAGCAACGCCGAGGTGGCCTCGAAAGCCGCCGAAGAGGGACCTCAGCCGATCTTTATTTTTGAGCCCGAAGAACAAGACATCTTGTCCGAACTGCTGCCCCGCAACATCGGGGTCCAGATTTTTCAGGCGCTTTTGGAAAGCGCCGCATCGGAACACGGTGCGCGGATGACATCCATGGACAACGCCACCCGCAACGCCGGTGAAATGATCGACAACCTGTCAATTATCTACAACCGTACGCGACAGGCGGCAATTACGACAGAATTGGTAGAAATCGTCTCGGGTGCGGAAGCACTCAAGTAAATTCAACGAATAACGCTGAAAGGCAACAGGAGCATCAGCGATGGCTAATAACGCAATTGGTAAAATCACCCAGGTCATGGGCGCCGTGGTCGACGTACAGTTCGAGGGCGACTTGCCCGAGATTCTCAACGCCCTTCATACCGATAACAACGACAAGCTTTTGGTCCTGGAGGTGGCGCAGCACCTGGGCGAAAATTCGGTCCGCACCATCGCCATGGATTCCACCGAAGGCCTCAAGCGCGGCAGCGAAGTCACCGATACGGGTGAGGCGATTATGGTGCCGGTCGGCCCGGAAACGCTGGGCCGCATCATCAACGTCATCGGCGACCCCATCGACGAACGCGGCCCGATGACCACCAAGTCGAAATCACCGATCCATGCCAGCGCCCCGGAATTCGCCGATCAGGCAACCGAAACGGAAATCCTGTCGACCGGCATTAAGGTCGTCGATTTGGTCTGCCCCTACGCCAAGGGCGGCAAGATTGGCCTGTTCGGCGGCGCCGGTGTCGGCAAGACCGTCATCATCATGGAATTGATCAACAACATCGCCAAGGGCCACGGCGGCTATTCGGTGTTCGCCGGTGTCGGCGAGAGAACGCGGGAGGGCAACGATCTGTATCATGAAATGATCGAGTCCGGCGTCATCGACCTGGAAGGGGACAATTCCAAGGCGGCGCTGGTCTACGGCCAGATGAACGAGCCCCCCGGCGCCCGCATGCGCGTCGCGCTGACCGGGCTGACCCAGGCCGAATACTTCCGCGACCAGGAAGGCCAGGACGTTTTGTTCTTTATGGATAACATTTTCCGCTTCACCCAGGCCGGCTCTGAAGTCTCGGTGCTGTTGGGCCGCATTCCGTCCGCCGTCGGTTACCAGCCGACCCTGGCCACCGACATGGGCAACTTGCAGGAACGCATCACGTCGACCAACAAGGGCTCGATCACCTCGGTGCAGGCGATTTACGTACCCGCCGATGACTTGACCGATCCGGCGCCGGCGACCTCGTTCGCGCATCTGGACGCGACCACGGTGCTGTCGCGTCAAATCGCCGAGCTCGGCATCTATCCCGCCGTCGACCCGCTCGATTCGACCTCGCGTATTCTCGACCCCCGCATCATCGGCGAGGAACATTACAACATCGCCACGGAAGTGCAGCGGGTGTTGCAGACCTATAAATCGCTGCAGGACATCATCGCCATCCTGGGCATGGATGAACTCAGCGAAGACGACAAGCTGACGGTGGCGCGGGCACGGAAAATCCAACGCTTCCTCAGCCAGCCGTTCTTCGTCGCCGAAGTGTTCACCGGATCGCCCGGCGTGCTGGTGTCGCTGGAAGACACCATCAAGGGCTTCAAGGGCATCGTCGAAGGCGAATACGATCACCTGCCGGAAGCCGCCTTCTATATGGTCGGCACCATCGAGGAAGCCGTCGAGAAAGCCAAGAAACTGGCCGAAGCGGCTTAGTATTTTAGGGACTCAAGAGGCGAGGACGGGCGTAAGCCCGGACAGGGACAAAATAAATGGCCGAAACCCAAGACAACAACCGGGTCGAATTCGAACTGGTGTCGCCGCAAAAGCTTCTGAAGTCGGAGCCGGTGGAGATGGTGGTGGTGCCCGGCGCCGAGGGTGATTTCGGCGTCCTGCCCGGCCATTCGCTGCTGATCGCCACCGTGCGTCCCGGCGTTATCGACATCCACGAAGGCGGCCAGGTCAAGGAAAGCATTTTCGTCGCCGGCGGTTTCGCCGAGGTGTCGCCGGAGCGCTGCACGGTGTTGGCCGAAGAAGCGATCCCGGTTGAAGACATCGACAAGGCCGCGGCCGAACAACGCCTGGACGACGCCAAAGCGGCGCTGGCCAAGGCGGAAGAAGACCCTGAAACCGGCACCACGGCTTTGGGCCGGGAACTCCTGGCCGCCGAGGCGATGGTGGCGGCGGTGCCTCAATCCTAGCGGAACCAAAATGACATAGGGCTGCCATGCACGTTTACCTGGTTCAACATGGCCCTGCCATGCCCAAGGACGAAGACCCGAAAAGACCGCTCAGCGACAGCGGCCGCGAGGACGTCAAACGGGTCGCGTCGTTTTTGGCGCGCAGCGGCGTTTCCGCCGGCCGGGTCCTGCACAGCGGTAAACTGCGCGCTCTGGAAACCGCCTTGTTGCTGGCCGACGTCCTGGGCCCCGGCAAGGTCGTTGAGGAATAGCCCACCACCATCGCCGCCAACGATGCCATCAATGAATTGTTCGCCGCCATCGACGGCTGGACCGAAGACACCATCATCGTCGGCCACCTGCCGTTCATGAGCAAGCTGGCGTCGCGGCTGGTCACCGGCAACGAGGACGAAACCGTGGTCCACTTCAAACCCGGCTCGGTGGCCTGTATCGAGCGCGGCGAAAACGGCGGCGGCTGGACCGTGCAGTGGTTTCTGAGGCCGGAGTTGTTGGGGGGTTAGAGCAAATCCCGAGCGGATGGCCACATCCGCGACGACGAATTTGCGTCTAAAACAAAGCCCGCCCCTACCTTCTCTTCTTCTTTTTCTTCTTCCAGCGGCCCCCAGACTTTCCAAAGGCACCGGCCCGCGCCGCCGCCATCGGCGAGACCCCGGCCTTATCCAAACCGAGCTCGCGGGCTTCGAGGCGGCGGACTTCGTCCCTGAGCCGGGCCGCTTCTTCGAATTCCAACTCGGCGGCGGCGGCTTTCATGCGTTCAGTGAGGTCGGCGAGCACGGCGCGGAGGTTGTGGCCGACCAGTTCGGTTTCCCCAGTTACGCCGGTATCGACGGTGACGTAATCCTGCTCATAGACCGAGTCGATGATATTGGTGATGCCTTTTTTGACCGATTCCGGGGTGATGCCGTTGGCGGCATTGTAGGCCTGTTGTTTTTCGCGCCGCCGGTTGGTCTCACCAATGGCGTAGTCCAGTGAGGCGGTCATCTTGTCGGCATAGAGAATGACGCGGCCGTCGATGTTGCGAGCGGCGCGGCCGATGGTCTGCACCAAGGATGTCTTCGATCGCAAAAAGCCCTCCTTGTCGGCGTCCAGAATCGCCACCAGGGCGCATTCGGGAATATCCAGGCCTTCCCTCAGCAGGTTGATGCCGATCAACACATCGAACGCCCCCAAACGCAGATCGCGGATGATCTCGATGCGCTCCAGGGTGTCGATGTCGGAATGCATGTAGCGCACCCGCACCCCCTGTTCGTGCATGTATTCGGTGAGATCCTCGGCCATCCGCTTGGTCAGCGTCGTGACCAGGGTGCGCAGGCCCTTGGCCGCCACTTCCTTGACCTCGCCCAACAAATCATCGACCTGGGTTTCGACCGGCCGCACGATGGTGAGCGGATCGATCAGGCCGGTCGGGCGGACCACCTGTTCGGCGAAGACGCCGCCGGTTTTCTCGATCTCCCACGGGCCCGGCGTCGCCGAGACGTAAATGGTGTCAGGCCGCATGACTTCCCATTCCTCGAACTTCAAGGGCCGGTTGTCGATGCAACTGGGCAGCCGGAAGCCGTATTCGGCGAGCGTCGATTTACGGTTGAAGTCACCTTTATACATGGCGCCCAGCTGCGGCACCGTGACATGGCATTCATCGACGATCATCAGCGCGTTTTCCGGAAGATATTCGAACAGCGTCGGCGGCGGGTCGCCGGGGCGCCGCCCGGTAAGATAGCGGGAATAGTTCTCGATGCCGGAACAAAAGCCGGTGGTGTCCAGCATCTCCAGATCGAAGGTGGTGCGTTCCTGCAAGCGTTGCGCCTCTAAAAGCTTTCCTTCGCCCAACAATTCCTCCAGGCGTTCTTTTAGCTCCGCCTTGATCTGAGGAATCGCCTGCAGCAGGGTCGGCCGCGGGGTGACGTAATGGCTGTTGGGAAAGACGGTAATCTCTTCGAGCGCGCCGATCTTCTCGCCGGTGAGCGGGTCGATTTCCCAGATTGATTCCAATTCGTCGCCGAACAACGACAGCCGCCAGGCCCGGTCTTCCATGTGGGACGGAAAAATCTCGACGACGTCGCCGCGGACCCGGAACGAGCCGCGGAAGAAATTGACGTCGTTGCGCCGGTATTGGAGCTCGACCAGGCTTTGCAGCAGCGGGGCGCGATCGATCCGGGCGCCGGTGCGGAGCTTGACCACCATCTCCGAATAGGTCTCGACCGCGCCGATACCGTAAATGCACGATACCGAGGCGACGATGATGACGTCCGGGCGTTCCAACAGGGACCGCGTCGCGGCGTGGCGCATGCGGTCGATCTGCTCGTTAATGGAGGCGTCTTTTTCGATGAAGGTGTCGGTACGCGGCACGTAGGCCTCGGGCTGATAATAATCGTAGTAGGAGACGAAATATTCGACCGCGTTGTCGGGGAAGAATTCCTTCATCTCGCCGTACAACTGCGCCGCCAGGGTCTTGTTGGGGGCCAGCACCAGGGTCGGGCGCTGTTGGTCCTGAATGACATGGGCGATGGTAAAGGTCTTGCCCGACCCGGTGACGCCCAGCAACACCTGATCGCGCTCCGCCCCTTCCAGGCCCTTGATCAACTCGGCGATGGCCTCGGGCTGGTCACCGGCGGGCTCGAAAGGCGAGACCAGCGTCAACGGCTTGCCGCCGGTGATGGCGGCGCGTTTCTCATGCATGAATTGTTCGGCGTGTTGCATAGGCGTTGTTATAGGACGGGCGCGGGGCGACAGGCGAGTCCTGACTTGCACCGAAATACATACGGGCGTAGTCTCCGGCCTTCGTTTTTGACCGCCCTATCTTTGAAATCCAGCCCCGGGAACCACGACCCATGTCCTTCATCGCCGACCGCTTAAGCCTGATTCAACCCAGCCCCACCATCGCCGTCACCCAAAAGGCGCGCGATCTGAAAGCCGCCGGCAAGAACGTCATCGGCCTCGGCGCCGGCGAGCCTGATTTCGACACCCCCGCCCACATCATCGAGGCGGCGAAAAAGGCCTTGGATGACGGCCTGACGCGGTATACGGCGGTCAACGGCATCCCTGAGTTAACGGAGGCTATTATCGCCAAGTTCAAACGCGACAACGGCCTCGACTACGCCACCGACGAGATCGCCGTCGGCTGCGGCGGCAAGCAGATCATCTTCAACGCCTTCATGGCGACGCTGGATCCCGGCGACGAGGTCATCATTCCGGCGCCCTATTGGGTGTCGTACCCGGATATCGCGCTGTTGTTCGAAGGCAAACCGGTGTTCGTCAACTGCCCGGCGGAAAAAGGTTTTCGGATGACGCCGGAAGACCTGGACGCCGCCATCACGCCGAAAACCAAGTGGCTGGTGCTGAATTCGCCGTCGAACCCGTCCGGCGCCGCCTATTCGCGGGACGACCTCAAGGCGTTGACCGATGTGCTGATGCGCCACCCCCATGTCTGGGTGATGACCGACGATATCTACGAACATGTCATTTATGACGGGTTTGAGTTTTCCACCGTCGCCGAGATCGAACCGGGGCTGAAGGACAGGACCCTGACCTTGAACGGCATGTCGAAAGCCTATTGCATGACCGGCTGGCGGGTCGGCTTTGCCGGCGGCCCATCGGGGCTGATCAAGGCGATGACTAAGGTGCAGTCGCAATCGACGACGCACACCGCCGCCGTCAGCCAGGCCGCCTCGGTGGCGGCCTTGAACGGGCCGCATGATTTCGTCGCCGCCAACAACAAAATTTTCCAGGAACGCCGCGACCTTGTCGTCAGCATGCTCAATCAGGCATCGGGGCTCAGCTGCCCGACGCCGGAAGGCGCCTTTTACGTTTATCCGTCGTGCGCCGGCACCATCGGCAAGACAACGCCTGGCGGCAAAACCATCGAGACGGACGAGGATTTCGTCACCTATATCCTTGAGGAGGAAGGCGTCGCCGCCGTCCAGGGCGTCGCCTTCGGGCTATCGCCGCATTTCCGGGTGTCCTACGCGACCGCAACGGATTTGCTGGAAGACGCGTGTCAGCGCATCCAGCGGGCCTGCGCGGCGCTGACATAACCCTACCTATAGCGGACAAGACCTTACTTCTCGGTCATGGTGTGGATGCCGTCCCAATTTTCCGGCGGCTCTTCGATCAATTCCTGACAGGCCCCGGCCATGGCGGCGGCGGCGGAATCGTCGTCGATTGACTGGAAATCCTTGAGCGCGGCGGCGAAATCGCCGGCCCGGTAAAGCGCCAAGGCGGCGGCGTACCGTTGAAGGCGCACGTCCGGTTCGGGCGGCGTGCTAGGCGCAAACCCGATCAATTCAAAAATTCAGGTGCCGCCGTCGCGGCCCTTGACCCGGACCGTGTCCAATTCGCGCACCAGGAAGTGGCTATCCGTCATCTCCAATGTCGTCTCATCGATAATGATTCTGGTGCCGTAGGCCTTATTCACCCCTTCCAGCCGGGACGCCAGGTTCACCGTATCGCCGATGCAGGTGTAATCCTGCGACTGTTCGGAACCGATATTGCCGACGATGACGTCGCCGGTGGCGATACCGATACGGGCATGGATGGGCGGCAGGCCGCGGGCCTGCCAGTCCTTGCGCATGTCCTCCAAAATAATCTGCATGCCGAGCGCGGCGTTGCAGGCCAGGCGGGCATGGTTTCCCTTGGTCAGCGGCGGCCCCCAGAACGCCATGATGCCGTCGCCCAGGTATTTGTCCAAAATTCCCTCGCAGGCCGCCAATTCGTCGGCCATGGCGCCCAGGTATTCGTTCAGAAACGCCACCAGGCTTTCGGCATCCATGCCCTCGCTGATGGTGGTGAAGCCGGCGATATCGCTGAACAACAGGGTCTGAACCCGCTGGGTGCCGCCTTGTTGCAGATGGTCGGGATTTTCCATGAGGTCGCCGACGATGGACGGGTGAACGTATTTGCCGAACAGATTACGGATTTGCTCCTTTTCCTGGAGGCCTTCGGTCATGTCGTTGAAGGCACGGGTGAGACGACCGACCTCGTCTTTGGATTGGGGCTCGACCTTATAATCATAATTTCCGTCCAGGACCTCCTGGGTGCCGGTGACAAGCTGGCGGATGGGCTTAACGATACGGTTGGCCAACCCCAACATGATCGCTAAGCCGATGATCAGCGCGACCACGCCCAAGGCGAAGATCTTCCATTGCAGGGAAACAAACGGCGCCATGGCCTTGTCCAGGCTGGCGGCGAACACGTACCCGGCCGGTCGGCCGGCCTTGGTGAAGGCGCCTTGCAGCATGATGTAGCGCTCCCCCTTGTAATCGAACGCCTTGTCATCGGCAGCGGCCCCGGATCCAGCCAGGGCGACTTTTAGGATGGCGGCGCGGCGGTAATCAGAGATGTTGGCCGCCACCGCCTTCCCGCCAACGTGGAAAATGGCATTAACCTCGGAACTTTCGTCCTTCAGCAGCTGCTTGACCCAGTCGTCATCGATGGTGATGCCGACGCTGACCACCCCCAGCGCATAATCGTCGGAAAGCGATTCCTTCAACGGCACGTTGACCGTATTCATTAATTGATCACCGAAGGACAGCACCCTGGAAATACTTTTGCCGCTGTCAAGAATCTCGCCAAGAAGATCGTCTACGTGGACCTCCTCTACCCGCTCCAAAACCCAGGCGATATGCTCTCCGCGCTGTTGATCCGAATCGCCGGACACGGCCTTACCCTCTTCGGTTTTTTCCTCCACCTCTTCGAATTTTTCATCGCCCCCTTCGGATGGTTTCTTTACCTCGTTGGATTTGGAAAGAGGGTAGGTGCCGCGGACCGCCATATCTTCGTCGACCACGAACACCAG
>DASCOC010000242.1:0-5762 GCA_036011805.1 Rhodospirillales bacterium | reverse complement strand
TACACTGGAAGACAACCCGTTACACCCCATTCACAACCAGCCTTGGAGAAAACCAGAAGATTAAACAGGTAGTGCACAACTATGACCGGCCAAAGGGAGCGGGTGAAACGGTAAAGAAACATGAAAACGAATCCCGTTGAGATTTAATGGATGGTGTAACCTTTCATACCTCTTCATGTCATGCCGGGTGTTCTTGCTAGAAGACCGCGGCGATTTAGGATCGCTGATCGTCCGAAAGTACCGAACGATCTGGAAACTGAATTCATAAGGATGTTTGGAAGCGTTATCCGCTTGGGGTTACCCGGTTATTTTATAAACCGGACCCTGCGGGCACCTCTTGGCCTTCAAGTATCCGAAGTCTGGTAGGTAATGCATTGGAATGAAAAACCCGGAAAGTCTTTCAGGATACCTAGATAAGAACATATGGAGAACATTTTTTGCCTTGTCAATCCCATATTTGTTTTGCGGGACCGAGACAGAAAAAATTTTGCGGCAATTACCCGCGGCGGAGCCTGAGTAGGGTCCAGCACGTCCACAGGCAGTAGACCCCGGCGCCGATTCCGGCGAGCACGAAAAACGGCTGCAAGTACCCCAACCAGGTAATCGGCGCGATCAGGTAAATGCCATCTTCGAGCTCGAAGCCGGCGAAACCGGGGTAGCCGACGGCGTCGTGGCCGTCTTCCTCGCTGAGGTCGAGCTGCTGGTCGATGCCGAGGTTGGTGAACATGGAAATCACCGCCGACGCGGTTCCGGCCAGGCCCAGCGCCAAAGCCCAATTTCCCAGTTCGGTGTGCATGAAGCCGATGCCCATACACGCAAACAACGCCCCGTAGCTAAGCGCGCCGGAGATATAATCCAGGTAATAGCCGAGCCTGGACGTCATTTGCTTTTGCCGCGCCAGTTCGCCGTCGAAATGGTCCATGAACCGGGCCAGCACGAACAGCCCGGCGCCCCAATTGGCGTCGGCGGCATCACCCGTCGCCAACAGCCCGGCGCCGCCGAGCGCGATCAACAGCGTGAAGATGGTCAATTGGTTCGGCGTCACCGGCGACTTGACCAGGGGTTTAACGAGTACCCTTGCAAGGCGCTGGTCCCAAGGCGGGCTTTTCATCGGCGGTTCCCGGAATCGCGGATCAGGCGGGGAGGGTGATTCACGACCCGCTAGATGTCAAGTGAGGGCCGCCAAGTCCTCGATGGATGGCGCGAACCAGTAGGAACCACTGACCGGTTCTGAAAACCTGATCAAGCGGTCGTGTTCTCCGTCGCCGGAAACGCCGAACATGCGGCGTAACTGCACGTCGAAACGGTGCGGGTCACAGGAAAAGGCGAGGAAATAGAGGCCGTGCCGCCCGGCCGAGCCAAAAGGCGCGCTGCGCCGGTAGATTTTCAGGGCGACGCCGTCCTCGCTGACGTCGGTGCGCGAGACATGGGAAGACGCGGGCATGGCGTCGCCTTCCAGTTCGATGCTGTCGGGCTTGGTGCGGCCGATGACCTGTTCCTGTTCGGCCTGGGGAATCGCATTAAAGGCATCCAGATCATGCACCCATTGCTGGGTCAGCACGAAGGCGCCGCCGGCGCCGGTCCGGCCATCGGGGATCAGGGCGGCATCGCGCGCCTTTTCGTCTTTGGGATTGGCCGAGCCATCGATGAACCCGGTCAGGTCGCGGGAATCGTGAAAGGTAAAACCGCGATCATCGAAGGCAAGGGATGCAAAAGGTTTCATAAGGCCCTGGACGGTCAACGCGGTATCGAAAACGTCGTCCAGCCGGTCGCCGTGAATCCAAACGAAAATATCGCGTTGGGTGGCGGGGGCGGCGTGTCCGTCGGTACCCTTTATGGCCTCAAACGGGCGCAGGCCCTCCGGCACCGCGGCGGGCGACAACCGCGCCCATAGTTCGGGACCGAAGGCGGCGACCATATTGGCCGCCTGATCCGGGGCCGAGCCTGCGCCGAAGGCGGACAGTTCGTCGATAGCCTTGATTAAGCCCTGCGCATCGCCGCCGGGGGCGACAGTGTATTCCAGGTAATGATGGTGCTGGCTTGCTTCGACGAAAATGCCGGGCTGCGGTGTGGTCATGGCCGGTTTCCTTCCATTGGTATTGTGGCGATACGGGCGGGTTCTGGAAACCCCGTACACCCAATTCCTTGTTCCGGTGCCCACAACGGGGCTATAAGCGCGGCATCATGTTTGGAGCCTTTACCCAAGCCTACCGCCGCGCCCTTGTTTGTTGGACCGCCGGTGTTTGCCGCCTCGCCTGGCTGGTGGTGGCGGCGTCGGTTGTTGCCACCATCGGCGCCGGGGTGTTCCTGGCAGAAAATGTCCGTATCAACACCGATACCGAGGACATGCTGTCGCCGGATTTGGGCTTCCGCCGAAACAGCGAGGCGCTGAGTCAGGCGTTTCCACAATTCTCCGACAATCTGGTCGTCGTCGTCGATGGCGTCACCCCGGATATCGCCGATGACGCGGCGCGTGCGCTCGCCGCACGCTTGCTCCAGCGGCCGAAACTGTTTGGGCGTGTCGATGACCCGGCCGGCAGTGATTTTTTCCGCCGCAACGGTTTTTTGTATTTGGACCTGGAAGACCTCTATGGTCTCAGTGATCGGCTGGCCGAGGCGCAGCCGTTCCTGGGCACGTTGTGGCGCGACCCCAGTCTTGTCGGGTTGTTCAAGATGCTGAATTTGGCGATCGATGAGGCGCTCAAGGAAAAGGCGGGGCAGCCCATCGAAATCGCCGGCGTGATGGACGCCATTACCGACGTTGCCAAGGCGCAACAGGCGGGAACATTCGCGCAGCTGTCCTGGCAGGCGTTGATGTCCGGCGATGCCGCCGAAGCCGACAAAGCGACCGCCAACCGCCGAATTCTGGTGATCCAGCCGGCCCTGGATTTTGCATCGCTGTCGCCGGCGGCCGATGCCATGGATGGTGTCCGCGAGGCAGCGATTGGTTTGGGCCTGACCCCGGAAAATGGTGTCCGCGTGCGGCTGACCGGGTCGGCGGCACTTTCCCACGAAGAACTGAAAAGCGTCGAGAAGGGTATGGGGCTGGCCGGGGCAGTATCGTTGGTCCTGGTGATCGGCCTGTTGATGGTCGGGCTTCGCTCAAAACGACTGGTCGCCGCCACCCTGGTGACATTGGTGATGGGTCTGGTGTGGACGGCGGCGTTCGCGATTTTGGCGTTGGGCACGCTCAACCTGATTTCCGTTGCCTTCGCCGTATTGTTTATCGGACTCAGCGTCGATTTCGGGATTCACTATGGGCTTCGGTATCAAGAATCCATGCGGCGGGGCGAAGACCATGCCAACGCTCTCGGCGAAGCGGCCCATCAGGTCGGCGGCGCGTTGACGCTGTGCGCCGTCAGTGCGGCCATCGCGTTCTATTCGTTCCTGCCGACCGATTACTTAGGCCTCGCCGAACTTGGGTTGATCGCCGGCACCGGCATGTTCATTGCTTTGTTCGCCAACATGACGGTGCTGCCGGCGATGTTGACGCTGATGCCGCATGGCTTTGTCAAAACCGGGGCCGGCGACAAGCCGGTCCGGTCGGCCGCTTTCGGTCCGGCGTTTCAGTCCTTCATCCGGCGCAACGGCCGTGCCGTTTGCTGGTTTGCCCTGGCGCTAGGGCTCGGCTCGGCCTTGATGCTGCCAAAGGCGGCGTTTGATTTCGATCCGCTGAACCTGAAGGATGCCAACACCGAATCCGTGGCCGCGCTTTTCGACCTGATGGCCGATAATCGCAACAGTCCTTATACCGTTACCGTTCTCAGCCGCGACCTGGATACGGCGGCGGGTCTGGCCGAAAAATTGAAAACCCTGCCCGAAGTCGACGCCGCCGCGACCCTGGCTGATTACGTTCCCGCCGACCAAGACGAAAAGCTGGAAGTCATTTCTTCGATGGCGCTGTTTTTAGCCCCTGCCTTCGCCGCCAAGGGGACCGCGGCGCCGCCATCGGCGGAACAACGCGAAGCGGCGCTTGGCCGTTTCCGGGACAAGCTTAAGGCCCTTGCCGCCTTGGCGGACGATGCGCCAGAGAAGCAGGCGGCCCTGCGCCTGTCCCAGGCGATGCAGGGGTTTCAGGGGGAAGACGCCCTCAAGGAATTCGAGAAACAGCTGCTGACGGCGTTGCCGGGCCGTCTAGAGGCACTTAATCAGGCGCTTCTGGCCGGGCCGGTGAGCTTGGCGACGCTGCCTGCGGCGATCAGGGACAATCAAGTCGCCGCCGACGGCAGGGCCAAGGTCGAGGTATTCCCTAAACATGATCTGCGCGACCGCGAGGCCCTGGCACGATTTGTCGCCGCCGTCAGGACCGTCACCGTCGATGCGACGGGTTCTTCGGTGGTCATCCTTGAGGCCGGTAAAACGGTTGTCCGTGCATTTTGGCAGGCGGGAACATTCTCGGTGGTGATGATTACACTGATTCTGATCGTCGTCTTGCAACGGTTCCGGGACGTCGCCTTGGTGTTCGCGCCGCTGGCCCTGGCGGCGCTGCTGACGGTGGCGGCGTCGGTTGTGTTCAGCCTGCCGTTCAATTTCGCCAATGTCATCGTGCTGCCGTTATTGTTCGGCCTGGGGGTTGCAGGCAGTATCCATTTGGTGGTCCGGGAGCATGAGGAAAGCCGGAAAAACAAGGAGCCTGGGGACGCCTGGGGGGTATTGGAAACGTCGACACCGAGGGCGGTTTTATTTAGCGCTTTGACCACCATCGGTTCCTTCGGCAGTATTGCGTTGTCTTCCCATCCGGGAACATCGTCGATGGGCTTGTTGTTGACCATCGCCATTGCCTTGTCGCTGGGGTGCACTCTTGTTGTTCTGCCGGCGTTGATGGCGCTTACCGGACGGAATGGAAACGGATAAGCCATGAATGCCATCGTCAAAACCCCATTGTTTCCCCTGATCCGGCATCTGTCGAAATTCGCCACCCCTGTCTTTATGCATTTACCCGTGTCGGCCAACATGATTACCACCGCTTCCATGGTTACGGGGCTGGCCACGGCCTGGTGCGTGACGCTGGGCACCCCGGGCGGGGACATTGCCGCCGGGGCGCTGTTCGTGATCACCTATATTCTGGACAATTGCGACGGTGAAATCGCCCGGCTCAAGGACCAGTGTTCGAACTTCGGCATGCGCTTCGATACCTTCGTCGATTGGGTGGTGCATACGGCCCTGTTCGCCGGTCTCGGCATTGGCGCGGCGGCTCGGTTCAACAACGAGTGGTGGTTTTGGTTAGGCATGGTGGCGGCCGCCGGTGGCACCATTAATTACATCCTTGGATTTATCCTGGACGCCCGAGATAAAGCCGCCGCCGTCTCCGATGAAGCCTGGGAAGCGAGTAAAACCGGGGAGACCTTTCGTGAGCCGGAAGGTCTCAGCGATTGGGCGTTGTACATCTTCCGTGAACTGACACGAGCGGATTTTTGTTTTATCGTTTTGGCGCTGGCGTTGTTTGATGTGACCTGGGTGCTGGTCCCGGCGGGCGCCATTGGATCACAGGTCTATTGGATCACCCAATTCGCCCAAGGCGCCAACGACTTCCATGTTTAACCCATTTTCAAAGGCCTGACGGCGTGCGTTTCCTGAAGGTATTCTATCTGGGACTCGGCGTTATGCTGCTGGGTTTTATCATCGCCGAAATAGACATGGCCGAAGTCGCCTTGCAGGTGGCTAAGGTCGGCTTCGGGATTCTTGTCCTCATCGGCATTTATTTCGTCGCCTTTGCTATCGATTCCATCACTTGGCAGTTAACCATTCGGGGCGTGCCCTTG
>DASCOC010000241.1:0-3835 GCA_036011805.1 Rhodospirillales bacterium | reverse complement strand
CGTGGCCGGCCGGCTTCTGCGTTATTGATTTCGGCGGCCTCGATTTTCTTCCAATCATCATAACTGACGAAACGGACTTTTCGTTCTCGCAAAAGCGGTTCCATCGCTTCGCGTCCGGGCTTGCCCCCTTTGCCGCCAGTGCCGTGATCATTGAGAATGTGTTCCGCGGCGGTAACGCCGTCGGGCCGGTTGGTGGAAATGACGCCGGAAGGGCCGCGTTTGATCCAACCTGCGGCGTAGAGTCCATCATCGACGCGGCCATCGTCATTGGGAATAATCCCGCGGCTTTCGTCAAATGGTGCGCCGTCAAGCGGGGTTCCTCGGTAGCCAATGGCCGAAACCACGAGACCGCAGGCAACATTAAAAAATTCACCGCTGCCGACGGCACGGTCGTCTTCAACCCGAGTTCGCTCAAGTCTGATACCTTCGACCTTGTCTGTGCCCAGGATTTCGACCGGCGCGGCAAAAAATTCAAAATGAACACGGTTTGGTTTTTCGTCCGGGTGGCGCTCGGAAAACTGACGGAGGTTTTCAAGGTTTCTTTCCTTCAGGCGCTTGTCACGATCCGATAGGTCGCCGACTCCGTCAGGAAGTTGTTCCGCTTTGACCTGGGGAACGCACTCGGAAAGATTCCCCATTTCGCGCAGTTCCACGTTGGTGAACTTGGCTTCGACCGGGCCGCGACGCCCGAACAGGTAAACGTCCTTGATGGGAGAACCACTCATCGCCGTTTCGGCGTAATCGGGAAGGTCGGTGACGGCCAACCCCTTATCGGAACGGCTGAGCAACCGTGCGATATCGATGGCGACATTGCCGACACCGATCACCGCCGCTGCTTGGACACCCAAATCCGGGTTCAGGGTACGAAAGTCGGGATGGGCATTGTACCAGCCGACAAAAGCGGCGGCGCCGAAGACTCCGGCTTTGTCGGCGCCGGGAATGTTAAGCACGCGGTCCACCGGCGCACCCTGAGCCAGAACAACAGCGTCATACATCTCCCGAAGTTCCGCCAGGCTGATATCACGACCGATTTCGACATTGCCATAGAAGCGGACCTGATTCATCAGCGCCGTCTTTTCGAATTTTTTGGAGATGTTCTTGGTGGTTTGGTGGTCAGCCGCCACCCCACCACGGATGAGGCCAAACGGCGTCGGCAGCCGTTCGATGATATCAATGCTGATATCCACCCCCGAATCGATCAAGGCGGCAGCAGTATAAAACCCAGCCGGGCCGGATCCTATAATGGCAATATTGACTGGCACAGTTTCCCCCTAAAAAATAAACTCTGCTCAGCCCGAAATGGTCCAGGTATGGCCGCGCCTCAACAGCGCATTAATGTCTTTCCCGGTGCCAAGCTTCTTGGCTTCTTCAATGTGGCCTTTGACGCCGTCTTCATAACTGGGGGTCGGATGACAATAAATAACGCCGATGGCGACGGGAAATGTCGGCGGTTCCATCCGGGCCAGCATATCGGCAAGGCCCCGGTTGGTCTCATCGTGGACAAGGATATCCTTTTCGGTGATGCCGTCCTTGCCGATGGTCACCACTTCCAGTTCGAAAAAGCCGGGCTTGACCCGAAGGCCCAGGGTTTTCTCCTTGCCGAAGATAAGAGGCTTGCCGTGCTCAAGGAGTATTTCGGAATCATCGGCGACGTCCCTTGCCGTGAACTGGGCGAAGACACCGTCGTTGTAGACGATGCAGTTCTGAAAGATTTCCACGAACGATGTGCCGTTGTGTTCATGGGCACGCTTGAAAATTTCCGGCAGATGCGCCTGCATAGTGTCGACGGAACGGGCCACGAATCGGGCGCCTGCCCCTAACGCCAAGGCGGTGGCGGATACCGGGTTTTCAATGGACCCCCAGGGCGTTGACGGTGACCGGGTGCCGGCCCTGGATGTCGGTGAATACTGGCCCTTGGTCAGGCCGTAAATTTCATTGTTGAACAGCAGGATTTGCAGATTGACGTTGCGGCGAAGGACATGCAGCAGATGATTGCCGCCGATGGACAACGCATCGCCATCACCGGAAACCACCCACACGTCTAGGTCCGGGTTGGCCAGCTTGATCCCGGTCGCGACCGCCGGCGCCCGGCCGTGAATGGTATGGAAGCCGTACGTCGCCATGTAATAGGGGAACCGGGCGGCGCAGCCGATGCCGGAAACGAACACGGTATTTTCTTTCGTCGCCCCGATATCCGGCAAGGTCCGCTGCATCGCTTTCAGGATGGCGTAATCGCCGCAGCCGGGGCACCAGCGAACTTCCTGGTCGGTGGCGAAATCCTTAGGCGTCAGTTTGTCGGGAGGCGTTACGACATTCATGTTAATTTTCCAACCGCTCACGGATAGCGGTTTCGATTTCTGAAATCTTAAACGGCTGCCCGGAAACCTTGTTTAAACCCTGGGCGTTGATCAAATATTGGCTTCGCAGCAGGGTTACAAGTTGACCGTTGTTCATTTCGGGTACGAGGAACTTTTTGAATCCGCCGAGCAATTGACCGAGATTCTTAGGCAACGGCCAGATATGGCGCAGGTGGATATGGGAAACATCCAGGCCTTCTTCTCGAAGGGCGCTGACGGCGCGGTTGATAGGTCCATAGGTGGATCCCCAGCCGATGACGGCTAAATCGCCTTCTTTCGCGCCGTCTTCGACCATTTGAGCCGGCAGATCATTGGCGATACCGTTGATCTTTGCGGAGCGGACGTTCGTCATGCGCTGGTGGTTTTTCGGGTCATAGGAAATGTGGCCGGTCTCGGAATCCTTCTCCAGCCCACCGATGCGGTGTTCCAGTCCCGGCGTCCCCGGTATCGCCCAGGGGCGGGCCAGCGTCACTTCATCGCGCAGGAAGGGCGTGAAACCTTCAGGTTCGGTACGGAACTTGACCGGGGTCTGCTCGTATTCCTCCACATCAGGGATCAGCCAGGGTTCCGCCGCATTGCCGATATAACCGTCAGTCAGCATGATGACAGGAGTCATGTACCGGGTTGCAAGACGGACGGCCTCAATGGCGACATCGAAACAATCCGACGGCGAACGCGCCGCCAGGACAACCAGCGGGCTGTCGGCATTACGGCCGAATACGGCCTGGAAAAGATCCGACTGTTCGGTTTTGGTGGGCATTCCCGTCGATGGCCCGGCGCGTTGGGAATTAATAATAACCAACGGCAGTTCGGCGTTGATGGCCAGGCCCATGGCTTCACCCTTGAGTGCGATTCCGGGGCCGGAACTTGACGTCACCCCCAGGGTGCCGGCGTAGGACGCCCCGATGGCCGAACAGATGGCGGCGATTTCGTCTTCCGCCTGGAACGTAACCACATCGAATTCCATGAGATTGGACAGGTAATGCAAGATCGAGGTCGCCGGTGTAATGGGGTACGAACAAAATGTTATCTTCAAATCCACCAGCTTCGCTCCGGTCACGAGTCCCCAGGTCAAGGCCTCGGCACCGGTCACGGTGCGATATTCGCCCGGTTGGATGTCGGCCTTGCCGATGGAAAACCCATGGATGTCATGGGGTATCTCGGCAGTTTCGCCAAGCGCATGGCCGGCGTTAAGGGCTGCGATATTGGCGCCTGCCACGTCGGGTTTGTTGGCAAACTTCTCATTCAGCCAATCAATGGTCGGCTGACGATTGCGGTTGTACATCCAATAAACGAACCCCAGCGCCCACATATTCTTACAACGCAAGGCGCCTTTCTTGTTGAGGCCGAAGTCCTTGACGGCCTCCAAGGTCATTTTGGAAATATCGAGCTCGATTACCCGATAGGCGTCCAGTGATCCATCCTCCAGGGGGTTGGAGTCAAAATGCGCCTTGTGAAGGTTCCGTTCGGTGAAGGTG
>DASCOC010000240.1:0-14126 GCA_036011805.1 Rhodospirillales bacterium | reverse complement strand
GCATTCCACTCATGCCCTTCGCGTTGTAAAGCGGCTATTTCAACCGCCGCACCAACTGCCGCTAACGCCGGTGGATCAACCATTGCCATCGACCACTCACCCGGATTTACCTGGATCGCCCATGAATCGCTGATCCCGGCCCGGTAGATTTGCTTGCGAATGCCCTTGGCCTGTTCCTGAGCGAAAGGTCCGACCACGACTCGGAATACCATCGCCCGATCAAGCTTCGCCGACAACACCGACGGCGTCAGCCCCCGGTACTTGTTCCTTAGCTTCCTGGCATTGGCATGCTCGCGGAAGCTGCCGATGACGAAATAATAACCTGCCGCCGGCTCCTTTCCGGTCCTGACGACACGGGTGGTTCGCGCCCGCCATCCCTTGGGGGCCCTTTCGGCTTTGGCTTCGGCAACCTTTTTCGGGGTCGGCACCGAAGCTGGGCCGGTGGCGAAGACCTGAATCGGATAATCGATCAAGTCGGCCTCATCCTCGAAGACAATGGAAAGGTCAATCCGGTCGGCAAATCTATCGATGCTAACAGGAGGCGCTTCGGCCAGGTCATGTGCCCATTCGGCCCTTAACTCCTGGCCGCTAATGGTGGAATCAACGGCTTCGTCAACCACGGGCTCCCCGCCGCCGGCGGTTTCAAATTCGGCAATGGCGGCGATTTCGGCTTCATTGATTTCTTCATCTTCCTCGGCATCGTCGCCGAATAAGACTTTTGCGTAGGACCCGCCGTCAGCCAGCGCGGTCGCCATTTTATCGAAATCGCGACATAATTTACTTTCGGCATCGACGACGACGCGTAACACCGCGCAGTC
Source organism: Rhodospirillales bacterium (assembly GCA_036011805.1). Lineage (GTDB taxonomy): Bacteria > Pseudomonadota > Alphaproteobacteria > Rhodospirillales > Casp-alpha2 > Casp-alpha2. Next base: position 13,308 of record DASCOC010000240.1, on the reverse strand, counting down.
CTTCTGGGTAACAATGGAAAGGCCGTGATCGGTGACGGATTTCTCGGTCATCAGGTAGGAAATTCCGTCCAGTGCCCAGGACGCGACCTGAAGAGGCACAGGCAGTGCGCAACCGCTTAACAGCAACATCCCGGCTCCGAGAACCGCAAATCTCTTCATCTCTCCGCCTCCTGGCATTCTTATTATTTTTAACTTATTGTTTTTATATCGCTTATTATCATTTGGTCGACCGAAAGCCGCTTTCGCGCAAACGCTTCGATCAATCTTCAGGCGTAGAGTTCCCCGCCCAGGGTTCGGGGATAATTTTAGAGAGCCCCCTTTTTTTTAAATGTACCAGTCCCATTTCAGGATTGCTACATTTTAACCACAGTGTGACCCGATTCCGGGGCAAAAGTGTATCTTATTTATCACTACTATTTTCGTCGTTGATATCGCTGTTTTGGTCCTGTTTTTTCACTTTAGGAAGATTGAGCGAGAGATGGAGTTCCTTCAATCGCTCGGGTTCGACCTCGGCCGGCGCCCCCATCAACAGGTCCTGGGCCTGTTGGTTCATGGGAAAAGCGATGACTTCGCGGATATTGGGCTCGTCGGCCAGCATCATGACGATACGGTCGATGCCGGGTGCCGAGCCGCCGTGCGGCGGCGCGCCGAAGCGAAAGGCGTTGAGCAACCCACCGAATTTTTCCTCAACCACATCTGCGCCATAACCGGCGATTTCGAAAGCCTTAATCATGATATCGGGGCGGTGGTTCCGGATCGCGCCTGAAGATAGCTCGATACCGTTACAAACGATGTCGTACTGCCACGCCAAAAGGTCGAGGGGGTCATCGTTTTCCAACGCTGCCAGGCCACCCTGGGGCATCGAAAACGGATTATGGCTGAATTCGATTTGACCGGTGTCTTCATCCAATTCATACATCGGATAATCGACGATCCAGCAAAACTTGAACTCACCCTCTTCGACCAGTTCCAGATCGGTTCCGACCTTGGTTCTGGCGGCGGCGGCAAATGATGCAAACACCTTCGGCACGCCGCAAGCGAAGAACACCGCGTCACCGTCTGTTAGCCCCAGGCTCTCGCGGAGCGCCGCCGTGCGCTCTTCACCGATGTTGGTGGCGATCGGCCCGGCGCCTTCGCCGTCGCGGAAGAAGATATATCCCAACCCTGGCTGCCCCTCGCCCTGCGCCCAACTGTTCATGCGGTCGCAAAAGGCGCGGCTGCCGCCCTTGGGCGCCGGAAGGGCAGTGACCCGGACTTTGTCGTCGGCCTCGATCATGCCGGCGAAAATCTTGAAGTTCGAGCCACGAAAGGTGTCGGTAACATCGCGCATCTCGATCGGGTTGCGCAGGTCCGGCTTATCGGTGCCGTATTTTTGCATGGACTCTTTGTAGGCGATGCGCGGGAACGGCGTATCCGTGACTTTTTTATCCCCGCCAAACTCCTTGAACACGCCCGCCAAAACCGGCTCGATAGCGTTAAAGACGTCATCCTGGGTGACGAAGGCCATTTCGAAATCAAGCTGATAGAACTCGCCGGGACTGCGATCGGCGCGGGCGTCCTCGTCACGGAAACACGGTGCGATCTGGAAATATTTATCGAATCCGGCGATCATGACCAGTTGCTTGAACTGTTGCGGTGCTTGCGGCAGGGCATAAAACTTGCCCGGATGCTGGCGCGCCGGCACCAGATAATCGCGCGCCCCTTCCGGTGACGATGCGGTCAAAATCGGCGTTTGGAATTCCATGAATCCGGCCTCGATCATGCGCCGGCGGATCGACGAAATCACCCCGTTGCGGAGCCGGATGTTTTTCTGCATCTGATCGCGGCGCAAGTCCAGGAAGCGGTGACGAAGTCGAATATCCTCGCCGTACTCCTCGGTGCTGGCGACCTGCATGGGCAACACATCCGCCGTGCTTTCGATAACGACCTCGTCCATGGTCAACTCGACCTCGCCGGTGGGCAGACCGGGATTGATGGTGTCATCGGAGCGTTTAAGCACCTTACCAGTGACCGTCAGCACGCTTTCGACGCGGACATTCTCGACCGTGGCGAACAGCTCACTGGAAACGTCAATGACGCATTGGGTAAGGCCGGTTTCATCGCGCAGGTCGAAAAACATCAGGTTGCCGTGGTCACGTTTGGAATGGATCCAGCCGGATAACCGGGCTTGGCCGTCAACGTCGGAAAGCCGCAGTTGGCCACATTGGTGGGTGCGATAGGGATGCATGGAATTTTTACTCGCTCACTCTAAGGAATTGTCCGGGCTAAAGGCCCCGAACGCGCCCCAATGTCAAGAGGTCCCGCGGACGGCGGAACGCCGGACAGGGACGAAAAAAAATCTTTTCGGCGAAAAAAACTTTCACTTATCCCCGTTATCCACCGAAAAACACCCAATGTGGATTGAATAATGCTATGGGACCGCAAAACCCGATGGTACTATCTACGTGGAATTTAGGGAATTGGTTGGCTTGCCAAACGAGGAACTAAGTTCTGGAGTTCAGGGAAAGAGTTGGCTTGCCAGCGATGGAACTGGGTTCCACTCAAAGGTTCCCAGGGTCCGCAAGGATTTTAAGAAGTTTTGAGTAGGGAGCGGCCCGGCGGAGCAATCCGACGGGCCGTTTTCTTTGCCTAAGTCCCAATCAGGCTTAAGAACTGCCGCCGTCGACGAACTCCGCGACTGCGTCGGCCAGGTCATCGCCGAACAGGTCGAGGAAGAAGTGGCCGGCGTCTTCGACGAGGACGAATTTCACGTTGGCCTGCGTGATCCCCTTCATGCGGTCCGCGAACTTCGGCACAACCTTGTCCTTGTCGCCGACCACCGCCAACACCGGCAGCTTAATGCGTTCGATGACCGATGGTGTATCCCGGTCAGGGTTTGCCTTGTAATAATCAACGAAGGTGGTGGCGGCGACATCGGTGTTCGGGCAGTAAACGAAATCGACGCCTTTCATTAATGTCTCGCCCTTGCCGGCCTTGACCAGGGCGCGGGCTTTGTCCAACAACAACGCCAAATCTTTTTTGTAGTTTTTCTTGTAACTGCGCGCCGATTTTCCCGGTTTCCACGTTCCCGGCGACACCAGCACGACGCGCTTGACCGCAGCGTCGGTCTTACCGGCGGCGTATTGCGCCACTTGCCTGCCGCCCCGCGAATGGCCCAGAACCGTAATCGCGCCGGCGCCTTTACTTTTAAGCCAGTCTACCCACAGGCCGATTTCCTTGACCGCATTGGTGTCCTTATGGCGATGCGGCCCGGCGCAATCGATCATGCCGTGGCGGTCGTCCTGGGCGAGGCTGAGGTTAAAGGCCAGGTTGGAGAAATTGCGTTCCTTCAACCCATCCTGAAGCCCGCGCATGATTTCCATGTCTTTATGCGCAAGCGAACCGTGCAACATCAAGACGACGCCATCGGCCAGGGACTTACCGGGGGCAAGATTGAGATTGGCGTTCAGGGTCAGACCGCCATGCTTGATTTTAACCTCTTCCGCTTGCGCCGGCAGAACCAGGGCGCCAAACAATAAAGCGGCAAACAAACGAACCATGAAAAGAACTCCCGGCTACAATTTACATTTTTATATAATATTTTAAATTTTTAGCATCCTATGTACCATTGCGCCAAGCTCTTTTCCCCCTTTCCCCCCCTGCCGCCAGCGTGTAGAACGCCCCATGCCGATCATCACCGACACCCAGGCCCTGAGTGAATTCTGCGACCGCCTTCGCGGCGCCGAATTCATCACCGTCGATACCGAATTCATGCGGGAAAAAACCTATTGGCCGATCCTGTGCCTGGTTCAGGTGGCGGGGCCGGACGAAGCCAAGGCCATCGACGCCATGGCCGACGGCATCGATCTCAGCCCCCTGTTCGAGCTGATGGCCGATGACAGCATCCTCAAGGTCTTCCACGCCGCGCGTCAGGATTTGGAAATTTTTCACCACCTGGCAGGCGCGCTGCCGACGCCGGTGTTCGACACCCAGGTCGCGGCCATGGTCTGCGGCTTCGGCGATTCGGTCGGCTACGAGGCGTTGATCGCTCAGTTGGTCAACGCCAAGGTCGATAAAGGATCGCGCTTCACCGACTGGACGCTGCGCCCATTGAGCGAGCGTCAAATTAACTACGCCATGGCCGACGTTACCCACCTGCGCCCGGCCTATGAAAAACTGGCCGCAAAGCTGCACGGCAACGGCCGCGAAGCCTGGCTGGAAGAAGAAATGGCGGTGCTGGAAGACCCCAATACCTATACCGGCAACCCGAAGGAGGCCTTCCGACGGATCAAGGCGCGGTCCACCGGTCCGCGCATGTTGGCGGTATTGCGCGAATTGGCGAAGTGGCGGGAATTGGAAGCCCAGCGCCGCGACATCCCCCACAACCGGATCATCCGCGAAGAGTCGCTGGTCGAAATCGCCCACCACATGCCCACCACGCCCGAACAGCTGGGCCGCACCCGCGGTCTCGGCGGAAAAATGGCCAACGGCAATTACGGCCAGAAGATTCTGGACGCCGTCGAAATGGGCAAGGCCGTACCCGACAAGGATTGTCCCCAGCCGATCATTAAGCCGAAATTGCCGCGCGGTATCGGCCCGGTGACCGACCTGCTGAAGGTCCTTCTGAAAATGAAATCCGAAGACTCCGGCGTCGCCTCCAAGCTGCTGGCATCCGCGGCGGATGTTGAAATCCTGGCCGCCTTCGGCGCCGATGCCGACGTCAAGGCGCTGAAGGGCTGGCGCCGAGAGGTGTTCGGCGATGACGCGCTGAAACTGCGCGCCGGCGAGATGTCGCTGTCGGTCAAGGGCAAGAGGCTGAAGCTTCTGCCCACGGACGGATCCTAGCCCGCCATGATCCTGGTCGGTCAGTTGGACTCGCCCTTCGTCCGCCGCGTCGCCGTCAGCATGAACATTTACGGCATGACTTTTGAGCGCCAGGTGATCTCCGTTTACGCCGACGCCGATGCGGTCCGCGCCGTTAATCCGCTGGGCAAGGTCCCGGCCTTGATCCTGGACGGCGGCGAAACCCTGTTCGACAGCCAAATGATCCTCGACTATTTGGATGAGCTGGCCGGACCCGAACGGGCCTTGACGCCATCCGCCGGGCCGGAACGCCGTGACGTGCTGCGTTGCGCCGCCGTCGCCCTGGGCCTATCGGAAAAAGTCGTCGGGCTGAATTTCGAGACCAAGCAGCGTGATCCCGATACCATCGATGACGGCGTCATCCAACGCCTGGAAACCCAGGTGAAATCCGCCTTGAACTGGCTCGAAGCCCGCCAGCCGCAGCCCTGGCTGTGCGGGACCGTTATGACCCAGGCCGATATCACCGCGACGGCGTCGCTGACCCATGTATTCACCCGGCGCCGCGAATTGTTCCCTGAGGACGATTATCCGGCGCTGGCGGCGCTTCGCCAACGCTGTGAGGCGCTGCCTCCGTTCCAGGCTTCGCCGTTTATGGATGAATGAGAGGGGCCTAGGAATGACCGACACCGATGCCCTGTTGAACGGTTTTCGCAAGTTCCGTGAAACCCTTTACGGGAAAAACCCGGAACGCTACCGCGACCTGCTGAGCAAGGGACAAAGCCCCCGTTTCGCCGTGGTCGCGTGTTCAGATTCACGGGTCGATCCGGCCATCGCCCTGCAAACGGAACCGGGCGACATTTTCGCCATCCGCAACATCGCCGCCCTGGTGCCGCCTTACGAGGACGACGAGCGTCACCACGGCACCAGCGCGGCGATTGAATACGCGGTCCGGGATCTAAAGGTCGGCCACGTCATCATCATCGGCCACGCCCATTGCGGCGGGATCGCCAACATGATCCGCAAGCAGGAGGGGGCCGAGTCCACCGATACCTTCATCTCGACCTGGACCGACCTGTTGCAGCAGGCCCGCGAACGGGCGCTAAAGGCGGAACCAAGTCTCGAAGGAGTAGCGCTTCAGGCCGCTTCAGAGCGTCAGGCGGTGCTGGTGTCGCTGGAAAACCTCAACGCCTTCCCTTTTGTCAGTGAGGCAGTGGCCGCCGGAACCCTCAGCCTGCACGGCTGGTACCTCAATATTTTCGAAGCCATGCTCGAGGTCTTCAATCCTGAAACCGGAACCTTCGAACTGCTGGATTAGGCCTCTGTCTCAGATCTCCAGCGTCATGCACACGCAGCAGGAATTGTTTGGGAGTATAACGGCCAAATCCTTAGGCACTTTAAAGAGGTAAATAATGAGTGATAAGAACACCCGCGGCGTCGCCGTCATCGGCCTCGGCCAAATGGGCGGCGGCATCGCCCGCAATCTCGACCAGGCCGGGTTGCTGGGCGCGGTGTGGGATCCAGACCCGACAATGCAGGCCCCCTATAGAGAACGCGATGACGTTGCCGTGGTGCCGCCGGCGGACCTGCCCGCCGGTTGCCGCCGTATCATTTTCGTGGTGCCGGGGGTCACGGAAATAGCCGAATGCCTGACCGGAGCGGACGCCATATTGGAGCGCATGGAACGCGGCGGGATTATCCTCGATCTGACGACGTCCGATCCCGGCGCCAGCGGTGAGCATGCAGCGGTGGCGGCCGAGCGGGGCGTCGATTATCTCGATTGCGGCATGACCGGGGGTGCCGCCGGCGCCGAGGCCGGCACCATGACATTGATGATCGGCGGGGAGGCGAAAGCGATCGAGGCCTGCGCCAACATTTTTGATGCCGTCACCGGGCGGATTTTCCATGTCGGCCCGTCCGGCGCCGGCCACACCCTGAAATTGGTCCACAACATGGTGCTGCACACGATGTTCCTGACCAATGTGGAAGGCGTCAGGATGGCGGCGGGCATGGGCATTGATCCGGAGACGGTGGTCGAGGTTTTTAATGCCGGCAATGCCCGCAGCTTCGTCAGCGAGGTCCGTTTCCCCAATCATATCCTGTCCGGCACCTGGGATGGCCGATCAAAGGTTGCCAATCTGGCTAAGGACCTGGCGATGGCGACCGACTTGTCGAGCCGGGAAGGCGCGCCGACGCCGTTTGGCGATTTGACGACGAGTATTCTTGCCCGCGCCCTCGAGGCCGGCATGGAAAACACCGACTTCACAAAGCTTTACGAAGCCTTCGAAGATATCTCCGGGGTGGCCGACGCCAACTAGGGATTCCCGGATCAGTCCTGCTTGATTTTAACGACGACCTTAATGGCGCCGTCGATCTTTTCGCGGGCGTATTTGATCGCCGTCGGAACCTCATCCAGCGGAAAAGAGTGGGTATGGATCGGCTTGGCGTTGATCCGGCCTTGGCCCATCAGGGCGGCCGCCCGTTTGACGGCGCTTTTGCCTTCGCCGCGAATGCCGAACATATAAATGTTGTCCATCACCAGCTTGGCCGCATCGAAGGTTACCGGCTGGGCGGCAAAGGCGGCGAGACAGATGCGCCCGCCCCGGCTGACCATATCGGCGGCTTCGTTAAGGGCGCCCGGTGCGCCGGAACACTCCATAACGTAATCGCAGCCGGGACCGCCGGTGATTTCGCGGACTTTTTCGACGACGTTGACGTCGGCGGCGTTCAAGGTGATGTCCGCGCCCAATTCCCGGCCAATCTCCAACCGGTTGGCTTCGATGTCGGTTAAAATCACCGGCGCGGCGCCTAACGCCTTGGCGACGGAAACCGCCAACAGGCCGATGGGACCGGCGCCGGTAACGACGACACTTTCACCGGCGATAAGCCCGCCCAGGACATCAAGCCCGTAGGTGGCGGTTCCGGCGGTGACGATCAGGGTCGCCTCCTCGTCACCAATGCCTTCGGGAACCTTGATCAGGGTGTTGATGTTATTGACGGCGTATTCGCTAAACCCGCCGTCGGTGGTATAGCCATTGGCCCGGTGGCCTTTATCCTGATCGCCATAGTTTTTGCCGTAGTTGTGGCATGACGTGTACATGCCTTGTCGGCACCGTTTGCAGCGTCCGCAACCGGCGTGAATTTCGACGGCGACCCGCTCGCCGGTCTCATACTCATCGACATTGGGGCCCAGCTTGACCACGGTGCCCATGTATTCGTGGCCGGGAATAAATTTTTTATTGAAGGGCAGCCCGCCTTCGATCATGGCGGGGGGGCCGTGGGAAATCACCTCCAGGTCGGTGGCGCAGACGGCAATGGCGTCGATGCGAACCAGGACCTCGGCCCGGCCCGGCTCGGGCACCGATTTTTCAATGAACAACAGCTCATCCGGGTCACCCAGCACCCAGGCCTTCATGGTCTTGGGGATGTTAAATTTCACGGGTTATACCAAGGAACGGTGATAATGACCCATAGGGATCGCCCATGCGGTCCGTCGGGTAGGAGGAAAGCTGCAAGTGATGCGGTGCATCATCAAGGCTTTTCGACGCCCTCCGACGGGCCGCATGGGCGACCGGAACGGCGGCTTGCCAAGGCTTTCGGACGACGTCGCGCACGCTTTGCGATACCCCGCATCGCGGCAGCGCACGCTCCTAGCCGAAAACCTTGGCAAGCCGTCCCTATGGGTCATTATCATCGCTCCTTGGTATTAGTGCCCGTCATATGACAATTTTGTCCGGTACCCGCTGTGGCCGGACATCCATGTAAGTGATGCCGCTGGCATTGACCCCCAGATTGACCATCAATTTGGCCAGTTCGATAGAGGCCGTGTATCCCTCAAGCACCGGCACGTCCCAGCCCCGCGACCGGAGGCTGTCTTGGATGTAAGGCTTCAGAAAAAAGGTCATCGAACAGCCCAGCGTGATGACTTCGGCGCCGTCTTCTAAAATGGCGGCTTCCGCCTGATCGACGGCGCGCTCAACCGCGGCCGAATATTCGCCTTTCTCCGCCAATTTGACTTGCTCGGTCAAGGTGTCGGGGTCGTCGTCACCGGGCCTGGGCAGAGCATAGCCGATGCTGCGGATCGAACGACAACGGTCCTGCAATTGGTGAACCCGGACAAGATCCCGGTAATACACATTGTGCACGCCCTCGATATCGATGATCGAGAAGCTATCACCGAGAAGGGTCGCCAAATACATTTGAGAGAACGCGTTGGCGGTCACCACGACGCCGTATTTACGGCCGATCTCGCGGGATTCCAGAAATCCCGGCTCGCCGCCGCCCAACAGGATAACGCCGTTATATTTGCCTGACTCGCAGGCCTCGCGGACGCCTTGCATGCGCGCCGTAGCGGCATGGGCGAACTCTTCACGGGACTCGACCGACCAATTGCCATAGGGCGGTTCGGCGCCGGGATGAAGTTCCCAATCCACGTCCTCAAGATGAGAAAGAACGAAATCGTTGTTAAGAAGCCGCTTCTCCTTTGGCGTCTCCGCCGGCAGGGAATAGGACGGCACGTTGTATTGTTCTTCATCGGGAAGCCGAAACGGCGGGATCAGCATGAATCGGTATTTTTTTGCAGAAGAAGCCATGGTGTTTTCCTTTATTCGCGGCGGTAATCTAATTCTAGCCCGAAATAATCAATACGTCCCCGGATAGTTGCCGCCGTCGATCAGCAGGTTCTGGCCGGTGATGTAACCGGCCTGGGCCGAGCACAGGAAGGCGCAGTATTCGCCGAACTCGTGCGGGTCGCCGAAACGGCCCGCCGGGATCGAGGCAGCGCGTTTTTTGGTCATTTCGGCGACATCGGCGCCGGCCTTTTTTGCCGCCGCTGCGATATTCCCGTTCATGCGGTCGGTATCGAAGGCGCCGGGCAGCAGGTTGTTGATGGTAACGTTGGCGCCGACGGTCTTGCGCGCGACCCCGGCGATGAAACCGGTCAGGCCGGCCCGCGCCCCGTTGGACAGACCCAGGACTTCGATCGGCGCCTTAACCGAACTCGACGTGATATTGACGACGCGCCCGAACTGCCGTTCCATCATGCCGTCCACCGTCGCCTTAACCAAAAAGATCGGCGTCAGCATGTTGGCGTCAACGGCGGCGATCCAGGTGTCGCGGTCCCAGTCGCGAAAATCCCCCGGCGGCGGGCCACCGGCGTTGTTGACCAGAATATCCGGGTCCGGGCACGCATCCAGCACCGCGGCGCGGCCTTCATCGGTGGTGATGTCGCAGGCCACCGTCGTCACCGCCCCACCGCCCAGGGCCCGAATTTCCTCGGCCGCCGCCTCCAGGGTTTCGGGTGTGCGTGCGCAAATGGTGACATCGACGCCGTTATTCGCCAACGAACTGGCGCAGCCTTTACCCAGCCCCTTGCTGGCGGCGCAAACGATGGCTTTTTTCCCTGCCAAACCCAAATCCATAATGTTCTCTCCTAAAGTGTTAGTTATTTTCCAATTGCTTATTGTTCAGATACCGCTGAATGCCTTTCCAGGCCGGCCGAACCAAAATGTAAAACAGCGACGCCCCGAATAGGATGGTTATTTCCTGGGCCTTGCCGGCTTCCAGCGCCGCCAAATCCTCGGTACTAAAAACCCGGACCAAGGCATAGACGGCGACCATGGCGGCCACCAACACATCGCCCCAAGCCATCAATAATTTAATCATTCATCCTCACTTTGAAAGCCCGATTGCAAGACTTGGCGCACCAGCGCCACGGTAATGTTTCTGCGTTCCTTGAGGGCCAAATCATCGATGGCGGCGACCAAAAGCCTAGCCGCGTCAAAGGAGCGCTCCATGCGGGCCAGCATGAACGATATGACGCCATCATCAATCTTCAACTGGCGATCGGCGAATTGTTTGACCAGGACGGCGCTGATCAACCCATCATCGGGAGGGCCGATCCCGGCTTGCGTCGCCGCGTTCAGGCGTGAGGCCAAATCAGCCAGGCCGATCCCCCACCGCGCCGGCGGCTGCTTGGCGGTCAACATCAGGTGGCGGCCGGTTTCACCCAGGTGGTTATAGAGATGCAGGACGGCCTCTTCCAGGTCCGCGGAAGCCGCGGATGGACCGGTCAGAAAATCGGCGTCTTCAAGGACCGCCGCCGGGGCATCGCCGACATAGGCCGCCGGCTGGCTGTCCAGAAGATCACCGGCGGTGACCACCTTGGCCCTGCTCCTGGCCAGAAACACCTGCGCCAAATGGGTTTTGCCGGATCCGGCGGCGCCGTAAATCACCAGCGCCGGTCCCGGCCAATCGGGCCAGGAGTCGAGCCAGCGCACGGCCTCGGCATTGGGGGGCGCGACCAGGAAGTCGTCGCCGCCCAGGGCCGGGCGATGGTCAAAATCGAGTGTTAGTTGAGCCGCTTCAGTCACGTCTTAAGAGTCACCACTGTATAGGGGGCTGCTCCGATAGCGCTTGAGCCCGAAACGGATCAACACCCCGATGATGGCCGCCAACGGTACCGCCAACAAGACGCCGGTAAAGCCGAGAAGAGCGCCGCCGGCGAGCAGCGCAAAAATGATCCATACCGGATGCAGGCCGATCCTGCCGCCGACCAGTCTCGGCGTCAGGATGTAGCTTTCGGCGATCTGGCCGATGATGAAGATCAAGGCGACGACACCGATCTGCACCCATTCCGGGAATTGGGCCAGGGCAATGGAAACACCAACGATCAACCCGATTGCCGCGCCGACATAGGGAATGAATGAAATCGCCCCGGCGCCGAGCCCGACCAGAAGCCCGGAGTCCAGCCCAACCACGGTCAACGCGGCGCCATACCAAGTCGCCAGCACCAAACACACGCAAGCCTGGCCACGGACGAACCCGGCGATGGCAACGTCGATGGCGCGAACCTGTTCGTGGATGGTCGCCTGGGCGGCGCGGGGAAGGTACCCGTCAACCCATTCGACGATCAGGTCGTAATCGCGGAGCAGGTAAAAAGCCACCACCGGCGTAATAATGATCAGCGACAGCAGGTTGAAGAACGCAAGCCCGCCCTTCCAAATGTCACCGACCACGCCTGAGAACCACTTGATAGCGGTACCGGCGTAGGAACCGGCGGCGGCCTTCAGACGTTCAAGGGCATCCGGCGCCAGGTCGGATTGCAGCCGTTCCAGCAACGGCGCCGCATAATCGCGGGCCTTTTCGATCAATTCCGGGATCAACGACGCCAACCCGACGATTTGGGCCTGCAACAAGGGAAACAGCAAAACCAGAATACCGCCGGTGACGGCAAAGAACCCGACAACAATCAGCGTCGTCGCCAAGGTCCTGGATGTCCCCCAATTTTCCAGCTTATCGGCGATCGGATCGAGGAAATAGGCAATCACCATGCCGGCGACGAAAGGCAACAGGATGCCTGACAGGGAATTCAGGATCAGGATGAAAACAACCAGGCCGGCAAGCCAGATAAGGGTCTTTTTATCGCTGCTCACGTCATATCCTCGCTCACCCTCTATCTTCCGAATGGTCCGCGCCCTGGTCGGTATCCTGTTCCTGGGGCACGCCCGCGATAATCGTGGCGCGGTGGCTCCAGGTAATCACATAACTGGTCCCGGACCACAACGTCGTCAACGCGACAATATATCCCATAAACTCAAGGCCAAGGCCATCATCGATTCCATAGGCCTCGATCCAAAACACGCCGATGGCCAACAACAGTTGAAAGAACGTGTTGACCTTGGAAATCTTTAACGGCTGCATGGTCAACTCCTGGGTCACCGTTTGGAACAGGATGGCACCACCGACGATGACCAAATCGCGGAACACCACCAAAATCACCAACCACGTTTGAAGGTAGCCTTCGATGCCGAAAGTCAGGTAAACGCCGACCAATAGGGCCTTATCGGCGATCGGGTCAAGGAAGGTGCCGAACACGGTTTCGGCGTTGAATTGCTTGGCGATGAATCCGTCAACAGCGTCAGAAATGGCGGCGGCAAAAAACACCCAGAAGGCGATTTTCATATCGTTATCCAGGATCAGCCAGATGACCACCGGAACCGCCGCCAACCGAGCCAGGGTGATAAGATTGGGGATATTCATTTTTTCTTCGGGCCTGCCGAGGCAACGGGACCGGTGAGGCTCAACCGCCATTGGTCGTTTTCCTGGGCCAGTTTAAGGTCCGCTTGTTCCAGCGCCAGCGCCAGCTGGCTGGTTTCGCCGATGAAATGCAGGTTGAGATGAACCAGATCTTTGGACAGCAATACCATTTCCGTACGCCGGAGGACGGCGACGCCGCCGAGCCGGGCGCGGACCCTGATCCAATCTTTAAGACCGGAAATCGCCACCACCACGGGGATCATGCCGGCACGGTCGAACCGAAGCAGGTTATCGCGCTTCCAGTTATCCTCAACCACATACGTCAATTCCTGGGCAGCCCGTGCCAACAGGGCGGGAACCGTCTCGTCCTTTTCTTGGGGAAAGCTCATGACTTCGGTCTGTTCCTTAAGCTGGCGCCCGAAGCGGGTGAAATAAACGTCCAAAACCCGCCGCGCCTTGGCCGCTTCAATTCGCATGACCCCGAAAACGACC
>DASCOC010000239.1:0-5968 GCA_036011805.1 Rhodospirillales bacterium | reverse complement strand
CCCAGGCTTCCTCGTATTCACGCGAAACATGGTTCAAGCGCTCGCGCTCCGGCAGTCCGGTAAAGCCAAGCAGGGTATCGAAGGCCTTGTAAAGCGCGTCGCCGATCGGCCGGTCCTCCTTGAAATGCAGCGGATCGCGTGACAAGGCGTGGCCGTGGCGAAGGGCGTCCGCCTCATGATCGATGGCATGGCCCAAATCCCGATAGACCCGTTCCGGAATGTGGCCGCTGGTAAACAACTCGTAGTAAATCGCTTTCTCGGCGGCAAAGGCGCGGGAATAAATCAACAGGCGTTCATTTTCGGAATCCAGTTCCCGGTAGCGCAGTTCCTCAAGCTCGTCGCGCAACGCCTTCATTTCGCCATTGAACTGGCTGCCCAGGTCCTCGGCGATCCGGGCCGAGAACAGGCCGCCGGATTGCAATTCCGGGATTCTCTCGAACGCCTGCCTCTTGGCATTCAACAACCCCTCGGCACTGCCGACCTGATCGGCCAGGGGTGGTTTATCCAGCCCCAACCGGTGGACCAGGGTTTCGATGCTCAGGCCCTGCACCAGCAACGTGAACAGCACCGCCCCCATAACCAGGGCGACGAATGTTTCGGCGTGGGCAAAGTCTTTCAGGCTGAGCACGATGGCGAGTGCAATGGCGCCGCGCAGGCCGCCCCAGTACATGACCGTTTGATAGGCCCGCCCGACCGGCATCGCCCCCGGAAACCGGCCGACCAGCGGCACCAGGGTATAAATGACAACGGCCCTGGACAGCAGCATGGCGAGGATCACCCAAACCAGAATATCCAGCGAGTCGTACAGCGCCCCTAAATTCACCCGCAAGCCGACAAACAGGAAGATCAAGGCGTTGGCCAGGAACGCCAGGTATTCCCAGAAATGTTCCAGGAACCCTGCGACCGAGCCGGAAATCTTGGCCCGGCCCCAACTGCCCATGGTCAGCCCGGCGGCGACCGTCGCCATCACGCCGGAGACATGGAAGGCTTCCTCGGCGATCAGAAACGAAAGGTAGGCTAAGATGGTGGTCAGCGAGGTTTCGATATATGGATCGCTATCCACCCGTCCCAACAACAGCCCTACCGCCAGCGCCCCCAACCAACCGACCAGGGCGCCACCGACAAAGACCGTTAAAAAATCGACGCCGCTGCTAAAAGCCGATTCGGGGGTCAACACAAACCCGCCCGCGACCACGCCCATCAGAAGCCGCGACGCGACGATGGCGGTGGCGTCGTTGAACAGGCTTTCGCCTTCGACCAGGATGGACAAGCGCATCGGCACGCCCAAGGACCGGAACAGGGCAATCACCGCGACCGGGTCGGTGGCGCTGAGGATGGAGCCCAGCAACAACGACGACGCCAAGTCGAACGGCGTCAGCCACCATACCAATCCGCCGATCATGCCCGTGGACAGGGCCAACCCCGGCACCGCCAGGGTCAAAACCGGCAACAGGTTTTGTTTCAACTGGCGCGCGTCCATGTTTAACGCCGATTCGAAAATCAGCGTCGGCAGGAAAACGAACAATATGACGTCCGGGGAAATTTCGTGCTCGGCGAACGGGCGCAGGATTGCCGGCCCATGTTCGGCTAAATACCGGATCGCGATCCCGACCACCACCAGGGCAACGGTAAACGGAATGTTGACCCATTTGGTGAATGCCCTGACGGCGCCGGCGATAAACAACAGCACGACGATGAGGGCGACCAGTTCGATGACCGTCGAGGCGTCGTGCATCGGTATCCCTCAAAAACAAGGCGCCTGCATTCATGGATAGGCGAATGCAACGATTCTATCCCCTAACCATACAATAGAATGACTTTGACGGGTATTGATTAGGGTTAATTCTTAAAAACAACCCAAAAAGCATGGTTTGGCGGGTCGATTTGTTTCACTGTACATCGCCATGACCGACCCCAACCAACAACTGCAAGACCAGATCAAGGCCCTCAGGGACGAATACGAATCCTTATTGCCCGAACGCCTTGACGAACTGGATTCCGCCTTTGCCGATATACCGGACGATATCCGGGACGCGGCGGCGCGCCAGGCGCTGGAAACCCTGTACGCGCTTGCCCATAAATTGACCGGTTCGGCCGGAACCTTTGGTTTCATGACCATTAGCCAAGCCGCCGAACGCCTGGAGGCCCATTGCCAATCCCTACTGGAAAACGCGGCCGACGGCACGGCGGCGGGCGGACGCGAAACCATCGCCGGCCTGGTGGCGGCGGTTCGGGACGCGGCGGGCCAAGACGCCGGGTGAGCGTTTAGCCTTTCGCCGATTCCGCTTCGAGAATTTTTTTCAAATCTTCGGGGATGGGAATGGTCTTGCCCAACTGAGGATCGAAAAAGACGTTGACGCTGCCGGCGGTGGCGACGTTTTCACCGTCCTTGAATAATCCATAAGCGGTGGTGATGGACTTGGTGCCGATACGCATCAACCGGGCGCCGATGTCGACGTTGCCGGGAAAATGCATCTCGCGGCGGTAATCGAGGTTGACGCTGGCGAGGATATAATCGATGCCGCCACCGCCCTGGGAGCGCAGAAAATCATCGAGAAACGCGACCCGAGATTGCTCCACATAAGCGGCATAGGCAACGTTGTTGATGTGGCCCATGCTGTCCTGGTCGGAAAACCTGAGGCTAACCGGGGTCCAGTGCCGGAAGGTCCCGGCCGACGTCAGGTCGGGGGCAGTATCTTTATTCATAAAACCTCGCGTTTTTTAAGGTCGGCGATTTCTTCGGCAGAGAACCCGAATTCGTCCAAAATCTCGTCGGTATGCTGGCCGCGCTTCGGGGTGGCGACGCCGGTTCGCGGCTGATAGCGGCTCATGCGGGCGGCCTGGCCGGAGACCTTGAAAGACCCCAGCTCAGGATGCTCGACCGGATGCTCCATGCCGATATGCTTGACCTGCTCATCGGCGAACATCTCATCGATGGTATATATAGGGCCGCAGGGGACCCCCGCCTCGTTCATCAAGGCGATCCATTCGACACTGGTTTTGTCCTTCATGAGCGCGTTGATTGCGTCATTGACGGCGTCGCGGTTATCCGACCGCTTCGGCGCGGTGTTGAATTCCGGATTATCCGCCAATTCGGGGGCGTCCAGAACATTGCACAGGCGCACCCAAATGGCGTCTCCGGTGGTGGCGATATTGATATGGCCGTCGGACGTCGTGAAGACCCCGGTGGGAATGGACGTCGGGTGATTGTTGCCGGCCTGGGGGGCGACTTCGCCCTTCATCAGCCAGCGCGCGCCTTGGAAATCCAGCATTGAGATCATCGCCGCCAGCAACGACGTCTGCACCCATTGGCCTTCGCCGGAAGCATCCCGTTCCAACAGCGCCACCATGGTACCCAAGGCGGCGTACAGCCCTGCGCTAAGGTCGGCGATGGGAATGCCGGCGCGCACCGGACCCTGGCCCGGCAGCCCGGTGATCGACATCAACCCGCCCATGCCCTGGGCGATCTGGTCAAACCCCGGGCGCTTGGCATAGGGACCGTCCTGGCCGAAACCGGAAATGCTGGTCAGCACAATGGCGGGGTTGATGCTCTTCAGGGTCTCATAGCCGATGCCGAGACGATCCATCACGCCGGGGCGGAAATTTTCCACGACCACGTCGGCCGCCTCAACCAAACGCTTGAAAACGGCGACCCCGTCAGGGTTCTTCATGTTAATCGTCATGCCGCGCTTGTTGCGGTGGATGTTCTGATAATCGGGCCCGTCGCGCGCACCGCCCATGCCCTTGGAGGGATCAATGCTTTCCGGCGCCTCGATCTTGATGACGTTGGCGCCCCAATCGGCGAATTGGCGGACCGCCGTCGGGCCCGAGCGGACTCGGGTCAGGTCAAGGACGGTAAAGCGGGAAAGCGGCCCAGTGGGGCCAGAGGTGCGTTCAGACATGGCCGGAGCCTACCCCGGCATCCATCGACGGGCAACAGCATCCTTATGCGTTGGCTAATAGCCTTCGGCCATCCAGTCGCGGACGACTCGCAGGGTCCGGTCGGGAAATTCGTCGATCAGTTTGCCGACTCGTTTTACCAACCCCTTTTCAACCCGGCGCTCGATTTGCTCGACGTCAAGGACGCTGGGATTGAAACGCGCATCCTCAACCGCCGCCTCTTCCATGCCTGCCGGCATATCAACTCCTCCCGGCCGGGATTTTACCACAGACCAAGGCCACGAGTCACCGGGCCCTTGGGGAAGCCGGGGGCCATCCAGGATGCCGGGCAAAAAAAGACCGGACCCGTTTGGAGGCCCGGCGAAGGAGAGACTGAAGTGAATATCTGAGGGCAGTATCCCCTATTTTTAAAAAAACTGATGTGATGGCCGTCACACCCTTGAAAAATCCTTTAGAATTAGCAAAACAGACGGGTGTTCCACCGGTCGGAATGGGCTATCGTCTTTTTTTTATCGAACCCCTGCCATTGCCAGAAGGATACTAAGTTAATGTCACCCAAGGACAACCGAGACAACCTCAAGACAGGCGGGGAAATTCTTGTCGATTGCCTGAAGATCAACGGTGTCGAAAAAGTATTTTGCGTTCCCGGTGAAAGCTATCTCGCCGCCCTCGATGCCTTTCATGATGTTCCTGAGATTCAGCTTGTCATCTGCCGCCAGGAAAGCGGCGCGGCGATGATGGCCGACGCCCATGCCCGGTTGACCGGCAAGCCCGGCGTCTGTTTCGTCACCCGCGGCCCCGGCGCCACCAATGCATCGGCGGGCGTTCATATTGCCTATCAGGATTCGACGGCGATGATCTTGCTGATCGGGCAGATCGCCCGCGATCACACCGAACGCGAAGCCTTCCAAGAAATCGATTACCGCCGCATGTTCGGCGAAATGGCGAAATGGGTCGGCCAGATCGACGATGAAGCGCGGGTTGCGGAATACCTCAGCCACGCCTTTCACCGGGCCCAGGCGGGACGCCCCGGACCGGTGGTACTGTCATTACCCGAAGACATGCTCAAGGCCCGCGCCGTACCGGCAACGATCACAGCCGCGGCGGAAATCCAGGGCCATCCCGGCGCCGATGATATGCAGGCGCTGAACGACCTTCTTGGCAAGGCGACGCGGCCGTTGGCGATCCTCGGCGGCGGCGGTTGGGACGCCCAGGCCTGTGAAGATTACCGGGCCTTCGTCGAAGCCTTCGAGATTCCGACCGCCGTCACCTTCCGCTGCCAGGATCGCCTCGACAACACGTCTCCGTACTATTGCGGCGACCTCGGCGTCGGCCAGAACCCGAAACTGAAAGCCCGCATTGGCGAGTCCGATCTGTTGATGGTGATCGGCCCCCGTATGGGCGAGATGACTACCGGCGGCTATACCCTGTTGGACATCCCGAATACCCAACAAACCCTGGTTCATGTCCACCAAGGCGCCGAGGAAGTGGGACGGGTCTATCAGCCGGACTTAGGCATCAACGCCGGCATGAAAAACTTTGCCAAGGCGCTTCGTGCCCTGACCCCCAAAAAACCCGCCTGGGGCGATTGGACCCAATCCGCCCGCGATGATTACCTGGCCTGGACCGAACCCCCTGAAATTCCGGGCGACGTGCAAATGGGCGAGATCATGATGTGGCTGAACGAGCGGCTTCCCGACGACACCATCGCCTGCAACGGCGCCGGAAACTTCGCCTCCTGGGTCAACCGGTTCTACCGTTACCGTACCTACGGAACCATTTTGGGCCCGACCAGCGGCTCCATGGGCTTCGGCGTTCCCTCGGGGGTGGCGGCAAAATTGACCCATCCGGATCGTACCGTCGTCGTTTTCGCCGGTGACGGTGAATTCATGATGACCGGGCAGGAGTTTGGGACCGCCGTTCAACACGGCGCCAATATTATCGTCCTGGTCGGCAATAATTCCATGTACGGGACCATTCGCATGCACCAGGAACGCGACTATCCCGGCCGGATTTCAGGCACCGATTTGGTTAATCCCGATTTTGCCGCCTATGCGGAAGCCTTCGG
>DASCOC010000238.1:0-2731 GCA_036011805.1 Rhodospirillales bacterium | reverse complement strand
GGGGATCGGCCCAAGGTCCCCTTCGTCTAGAGGCCTAGGACACCGGCCTCTCACGCCGGCAACAGGGGTTCGAATCCCCTAGGGGACGCCAATTTTTTCAATGGTTTAGCCGCCAGCACAGGCAGATTTTTTCGTTCATACGGAAATTATACGGAAAATAGCATGCTGGAACGGCTGCCTTCCGGCCCCCCATGTTTTGGTATGGCGACACCCCTCAATGCGCCTGTACGGGCCGGAAAATGGCTCCGCCTATCGCTCGGGGATGGCGTGTTGGCAAGCACCATCGTTATTTCGCCTACCACCTCGGGGGATCAAGCTAACGGGTGAGCGGATCATTGCCCGTACCGACTCCTTCCATTCAGTTAGATTACCGAGACATCTCGGACGTTAGCCCTGAAGGGCTAAAAGGTCCGGGCAATGCGGAACCCGTTGTCGTTGAGCCGGATGTTGGGGAAGTCCCCGTAGCGGAGGGCGGAGCGCAGGATCCACGGATCGAGGATCCAGGAACCGCCGCGAAGAACGCGGTAGCGACAGTCCCCGGTTGTCCAGGCAGACCCATTCGTCGGGGCTCCGCTGTAGCTATCATGCCAGCAGTCCTCCACCAACTCCCAGACATTGCCGTGCATGTCGTGAAGACCAAAGCCATTTGGAGCGTAACGGCCCACGGGGACCGTCCTACCACCGTTGTTCACGTGACTCGCGTCAAAACTGTTTCCCCAGTGATATTTCGTCGCTGTCCCCGCCCGCGCCACGTATTCCCATTCCGCTTCCGTTAACAGGCGGTATTGCTTCCCCGTCTTGGCACCGAGAAGGCGAACAAAGTCTTGAGTGTCATCCCAACTGACCCTCTCCACCGGGTTGCGATCACCCTTGAACTTGCTAGGGTTCGAGCCCATCACCGCACGCCATTCCGCCTGCGTCACCTCGTACTTGCCAACCGCGAAGGGGCGCGGGATGGTCACTCGGTGCACCGGTTTTTCGTCATCGTCCCCGCTGCCGCTCAGGTCGCCCATGCGGAAGCTCCCCGCCGGGATGACAACCATCTCAGGGCAATCGGGACAGTCGCGAAAGACTTGCCCCGCTTTCTTCGCAGCCGGATTCACCGGCGAAGGCGCCTTCGGTTTCGGCGGGGTGGCGTCGGCGAGTTGTTTTTGTTGTTTCAACTTGTCGATCTTCACCAGCGCCGGCGCCGCGAACGTTCCCTTCGGATACCGCGA
This sequence comes from Rhodospirillales bacterium, assembly GCA_036011805.1. GTDB lineage: Bacteria > Pseudomonadota > Alphaproteobacteria > Rhodospirillales > Casp-alpha2 > Casp-alpha2. Next base: position 1,514 of record DASCOC010000238.1, on the reverse strand, counting down.
AAGGTAGGCCTCATGGGATTCAATATCGCCGCCCGCCTGGATCGACCGCCAGAATAAAGCCTCCATGTTCGTACCGCCCGACGACGCCGGAGCCTCGCTGGCTTTCAGCGTTACGTCGATGCCGCGCGAGGCGGCATGCCCGATGGCCGGGTGAATGAACGCCCCAATCAGGACAATGGCGGCGAAAAGGTATGTCAGTCTTACCGGCATTGCTCCCCCGCAGTGCAAACGCTTGTCGGCTGCAACCATGATGCCTTTATCGCTTCGATCTCGCAAGCCGAAGCAAGTTGCTTCCCCGTTAATACCACATAGTCCCCTCGGATAGCTGACGCTTCAGCGATTAATGCCGGCTTACCGCAAGAAAGCAGTCATAATCGGGAGGTGATCATACAAAAAACTATATACTGTCCCTAGATTTCGCGTATACGGGCGATTATCACCCTAAGAAAGCCGTATCGGTATGGGCGAGAAAGATGGCTTGAAGCCGAAGAAAGAAACCGGCGGCGGCATGTGGGTTTCGCCGAGCTTGTAGATGGCCGTGAGCGTGATGACGCCTTTCGGTTTGGCACGTACTTCCGCCAGATACTTCGCTAGATTCGTCTCAGGGATGTAAGGAATAATCTGCTAGCTGCGCGCCGATGCTTCTGCTAAGTTGACCGCTCCACTTTTTAAGCCGGACCCCACATGCTAAGTGGTTTACACTATTGCCTCGGCGGTCTCGATTGGCACATCGTGGTCCTTGCCGGCGGCCTTGTTGTAGGACTCTCCACCCTGGTGGAGCTCGACGATTTTCACATACCGCTCCGTCGCCTTCTCCAACTCCGTATCAAATTTGTGGGGGTCTTTCAGGCGCTTGCGTCAGCGGTGGACGATGTCGTCGGTCCGCGACGTTTTTTTTAGGGCGCCCACCAGCAGGGTTTGGGTCGCCCCCGTAAGACAAACAGTGCCGCGTACTTGACTTGGCATGGCTTGGCACTGACACCAGCGGCCCCCCGCTTCGGCGGGGGGCTTTTCAATTTCCCCCTAGCGGGAAGTTGAAGTTGCTTCACGCCCGTTTCGGTGGAGGCGGCTTGGGGCCGCTGCTGACAGCAGCGAGCTGACGAGGAGCGGGACAAACGACCCGAGGGACGGGACGGTTGCAGGTTTGTGCGGCACGCTCGCAAGGTTCTCGGACCCTTGCGACCAAGAGACTGTGTTCTCCTACCACGGAGTGCACCGTGCTCTGTTGGGAAATGCGTCCGCGCGTTGGTGCGGTCGGGGGGGGGAACAAGCCCTCGACGGCCAGGTACGGCATTTTCTGAGGTCTGGGAGGGGCGAGGTGACGTTGTGCGACCATCATCGGCGACTCGGGCAAAATTATCTAGGTTGTCTCTATGGAATGGCATCGTACTTGACAATGTCTAACAAAGTCTTCAGTATCCTTAAGAGTTTCCGTTAAGGCCCGAACCTTGTCGGTTGTCGATATGGGGGTATTTTGCTAGCCCATTTTGGCGGCCCACGGCCCATATCAAACC
>DASCOC010000237.1:0-1952 GCA_036011805.1 Rhodospirillales bacterium | reverse complement strand
TGCATGATTGAATTCCTTATCCGGATGGAAAAAATTCCATCTTGTCAGTGAATTAAAGTTAAACAATGGGAGGTACAATTGGTTAAAAAACGTATTTATCTACGTGGTGGAATTCTTTGCGCCGTTGCTCTCGCATTCTTGGCGGTCACGGCTGGTGGGGCCAATGCGGGCGCCTATCCTGAGAAGGACATCACATTCATCGTTCCTTATAAACCGGGTGGCGGATCTGATACCCAGGCGCGTCGGCTTCAGGCCGGCCTGGAGAAAAATCTCGGCGTCAAGATGCGGATCGTCTACAAGACCGGCGGCGGCGGCGCGATCGGATTCAATGAACTTCACGGCTCGAAACCGGATGGTTACACAATCTCCAACGTGGTCGTTCCGAACATCATCGTGACGTCCCAAGGAAAAGATGTCGGCTACAAGCCGGATGACTTCGCCTATATCGGGATGACTGAAAAGTCAGTGGGCGCGCTGGCCGTTAAAAAGGACAGCAAGTTCAAGAGCCTTGAGGAAATCGTCGCCTACGCTAAGAAAAATCCTGGCAAGTTGACGGTAGCGGGTGTCGGAAGCACCGGCCATTCGAACTATGCTGAATTGGTCAATGCGCTCGGGATCAAGGCGACCTATGTGCCGATCTCGGGCGGTGTTGGTAAGATGCTGCCTTTTATAATGGGCGGACACGTTGATGCTGGAATACTTGCGGCCGCCCACGGCGTCAAACATCGCCTGAAGGTTACCGCGCTCGGTTTAGCCGGGACAAAACAATCGTCGGCCCTGCCGGCTCCGACATTGGAATCCCGTGGTTTCAAGGGGTTCACGATGGAGACAACCTGGGGCATCATGGCGCCTCCGGGAACACCGGCTGACCGCATCGCGGTTCTTAATGCAGCTCTTCACAAGACGACTGGCGACCCGTCAGTGAAGAATGCGATGTTAAAAAATGGTCTTATACCAATGACGCAGACGCCCGCGCAGGCCAAGCAATATGTCGCGGACACTATGGGCGCCGTGGATCGTAGAAACAATTTGTTGAAGATCCTGCTGAAAAAATAGGGTCTGTCTAAGTTTCAGGCTGCCCTGGCATCGAAAGTTTTGGTGCTTGGGCAGCCTGTCTACATGAGCATGAAATCGACTATCTCTCTAGTCTTTTACCTGCCCCCTGCGCGCGATAAGGGGCACGCTTAAGAGCCGCCCGGACAAAGGAAGCGGCGAATTTATTAGGAGTATCCCGTTGATCGAAGGTCTAATGCAGGCGCTCCAGCCGTCCTACATGTTTTGGCTCACCGTGGGAGTCATGATTGGCATGGTGGTCGGCGCTCTTCCGGGACTCACCGCCACCATGGGCACGGCGTTGCTCGTACCCTTCACATTCGCCCTGGAACCCGGCGAAGGTGTTGCCATGTTGGGTGGCCTTTATGTTTGCGCGATGTTTTCTGACGCCATACCGGCGGTGCTCGTTAATACGCCGGGAACACCGGCGGCGATGGCCACCGCCTTCGACGGCCACCCCATGGTCCTGGAGGGACGCGGACAAGAGGCGATCGTAGCATCTTGCTTCAGTTCAGCTTTAGGGACTTTATTTGGCGCCGGATGTTACCTGCTGCTCGCTTTGCCGATGATCACGATTGCACTTAAATTCGGCCCGCCCGAGTTTTTCTGGCTGGGGGTTTTCGCCCTGACCATTATTGGTAGCCTGGCGGGCGATTCTATTTTGAAGGGACTCGCCGGTGGCGCGATCGGTCTGCTGATTAGTAGTGTCGGGATCAGTCATGGCAATGAAATAGCGCGTTTTACCTTTGGCATCCCCGAGTTTCGTGGCGGTGTGTCCCTCGTTGCAGGGCTGATCGGCGTCTTTGCCATACCGCAGGTTTTTTCAATGATCATGCAGTTGCGTAAAAAAGAATTTATCGCCGAATACAAACCCAAGAGCGGCGAAACCATGAAAACGA
>DASCOC010000236.1:0-3478 GCA_036011805.1 Rhodospirillales bacterium | reverse complement strand
TCAGCATCGCTTCGGCCCTGGTCACCATCGGTTTCTGGGGAGCCCTCCTGGCCTTCGACAAGGCCAGCTATCTGGTCACCGCCATCATCTGCGGCATCGCCGGCTTTTGGCTCTTCGCCATCGTCGGGGAATGGCGCATCCGCAAGGCTGTGAAAGCGCACACGGCCCGCAAGCGCGCCAAGGGCCTGCGCCGGGTGGAAAACCTGACGCGGCGGATCAGACAGATGGAAAGGGAACTCAAAATCGAGGAAAAGCAACTGGAGGAGCAGCTGAAAAAAGAGTTTGAAAAGGCGGTGAAAAAGAATTTCGGCGCCGAGATCGGTTTTTGATCTCTTTCAGACCGTAAAGCCGGTTAACCTCAAACCCCTGAAATGGACCGTAATCCCCGCCGGCCCAGCGGCGGCGGGCAACAAGAAGAAAGGACGGCCGGAATGCCCGAATACCGTTCAAGGACATCAACGCACGGCCGCAACATGGCCGGCGCGCGCAGCCTGTGGCGCGCCACCGGCATGACCGACGACGACTTCGGCAAGCCGATCATCGCCGTTGTCAACTCCTTCACCCAGTTCGTGCCGGGTCACGTGCATTTGCGGGATCTGGGTTCGTTGGTGGCTGGCCAGATCGAGGCGGCGGGCGGCGTCGCCAAGGAGTTCAATACCATCGCCATCGACGACGGCATCGCCATGGGCCACGGCGGCATGCTCTATTCGCTGCCGAGCCGGGAAATCATCGCCGATTCGGTGGAATACATGCTCAACGCCCATTGCGCCGACGCCATGGTCTGTATCTCCAACTGCGACAAGATCACGCCGGGCATGCTGATGGCGGCCTTGCGTCTCAATATCCCGACGGTGATGGTTTCCGGCGGTCCGATGGAGGCCGGCAAGGTCCGCCTCGGCGGCGAGGAAAAGACGGTCGATCTGATCGACGCCATGATCGAGGCCGCCAATCCGCGAACTTCCGACGAACTCGCCTTGGCCTACGAGCGCTCGTCCTGTCCCACCTGCGGGTCCTGCTCGGGCATGTTCACGGCCAATTCCATGAACTGCCTGGCCGAGGCCATCGGCCTGGCCCTGCCCGGTAACGGCAGTCTCTTGGCCACCCATGCCGCCCGCAAGGAGCTGTTCGTAAGGGCCGGCCACCTGATCGTGGAGTTATGCAAACGCCACTACGAAAACGAGGATGGCGCGGTCCTGCCACGCGCCGTCGCCAATTTCGCGGCTTTCGAGAACGCGATGAGCGTCGATATCGCCATGGGCGGATCCACCAACACGGTTCTGCACCTGCTCGCCATGGCCTGGGAGGCGGGCGTCGATTTCACCATGAAGGACATAGACCGGTTGTCGCGCCGGGTTCCCAATCTGTGCAAGGTGGCTCCGTCGTCGCCGGATTATCACCTGGAAGACGTGCATCGGGCCGGCGGCGTCATGGCGATCATCGGCCAGTTGGAGAAAGGCGGCCTCATCAACCGCGGCGTGCCGACGGTGCATACACCGACCATGGGCGAGGCCATCGACGCCTTTGATGTTTCCCGCACCGGCGACGAGGCGGTGAAACGTTTTTACATGGCGGCTCCGGGCGGCGTGCCGAGCCTGCAAGCATTCAGCCAGTCGAACCTTTACAATTCCCTCGACCTCGACCGCCGGACGGGCTGCGTGCGCGACATCGGGCACGCCTATTCCGCCGACGGCGGCCTCGCCGTTCTATACGGCAACCTCGCCGTCGACGGCTGCATCGTCAAAACCGCCGGGGTCGATGCCGGAAATCTGACGTTTTCCGGCCCGGCCGTCGTCACCGAAAGCCAGGAAGAGGCCAATGCCAAGATCCTCGGCGGCGAGGTCAAGAAAGGCGACGTCGTCATCATCCGTTACGAAGGCCCTCGCGGCGGCCCCGGCATGCAGGAAATGCTCTATCCGACGAGTTATCTCAAGTCCGTCGATCTAGGCAAGGACTGCGCCCTTGTCACCGACGGCCGGTTCTCGGGCGGCACGTCGGGCCTGTCCATCGGCCACGTCTCGCCGGAAGCCGCCGCCGGCGGCGCCATCGGCCTGATCGAGGAGGGGGATATCATCGACATCGATATTCCGAGCCGTTCGATCAACGTCGCCCTCGACGACGGCGTCCTCGCCGAACGCCGCCGGGCAATGGAGGCCAGGGGAGCGAAAGCCTGGCGGCCGGCCAAGCGCGACCGCCAGGTCTCGGCCTCCTTGCTGGCCTACGCCGCCTTGACCACCAGCGCATCGATAGGCGCCGTCAGGGATGTCCATCAAGCCGAACGGTAATGGCGGGATGACGGCGCGGAAAACTCACCGATAAAATAAGAAATTTGGTAATCAATCATAAATTTACATTTACTATTAGTAAAGTAATATTGCTTTTAAATTCTCTAAAAAAATATATTGATATTTGAACTTGATTAATGGTTTGGACTCCCGAAATGATCTGTACTATATCATTATAAATGAAAAAAATACCTCTTTTTGAGTTGACAAAAGACCTTGCCGTTGGCATCCCGTTCGTCGATAGCAACCATCAGGCGCTTGTCAGCTTGCTCAACTTGGTTGAGGCCTGCATTGATGCCCGCGACGAGACTTTCGTTCTCGGCCCCATCGTTTTATACCCTGCCGTGGATTTCCTCGACCTACGCCGGAGCGGGTCTTCGTCGCAGATCATCAATCAGGCTCAGGATTTTCCGAAACAGTTCCCTTGGCACCGCCACCTCGGCCAGTTGGAAGGTGACATAGCGGCCATGGCTGACCACCTTCGCGCCGATCTTCACCAATTTCTCCCGCAGCGTGGTTAACTGTCCTTCGCAATGTGTAATCCCGGTATATGTGACAAAAAGGCTTATCCCCTTGCTTCAGGTTCCCTCAATATCTGGAGGTCGCCGCAGGGCTGGCCTTCGTGTGAAGGGCCGTTGAATACCAGTAGAATCATACCGTTGCGTCGGGAATCATCGCGAGCACATGTCACCACATCTGGGCACAACTGAACCATCGGGATAAGCCTTTGTGACAAAATGCGCCTAGGCTGGAGACTGAGCCGCTTCAACAAGGAGGAACCGATGCCGGACCATTACATCGCGTGGTGGAACGTCGAAAATCTCTTCGATCACGCCACCGCCGCCCGTCCGCAATACCTGCGCGACAAATTACGGACTGAATTACATGACTGGACCGCAGGGGTGCGGGACGCGAAAATCGCGCAACTCGCCAGCATCATCATGCAGATGAACAATAGTAGCGGTCCAGATATTCTGGGTGTCTGCGAGATCGAAAACGCCAATGTCATGGGGCTTCTAACACAGGCCATTGCGCAGCCGGGCCGCAACTACTCGGTCGTCCACCATGACATGTCCGATGGCAGGGGTATCGACATCGCATTCATCTACGATGCCAATCTCTACACGCCGGATGCAAACAACCCGTGGTTCAGTTACGAAGTCCTTAAGCGTAGTGCCACACGGGACATCTTCCAG
>DASCOC010000235.1:0-12785 GCA_036011805.1 Rhodospirillales bacterium | reverse complement strand
CGGACAGCCGGCGTTTTTTGCAGACCTAGGCGAAACATCCCTTTCGGCTTTGTCACCACCGTTCCCAAGTGTTAGGTTCAGCGCGGCTTTCCACGGGGATCAACAATGTCGGCCAGAAAAAAAGTGCTCATCACCGGCGGCGCCGGGTTTGTCGGATCGCACCTATGCGGCCGCTTGGTCGAAGACGGCCATGAGGTTCTTTGCGTCGATAACTTCTTTACCGGCAGCCGCGACAATATCCTGGGCCTCATCGACCAGCCGCATTTCGAACTGATGCGCCATGACATCACCTTTCCGCTCTACGTCGAAGTCGATGAGATTTACAACCTGGCCTGCCCGGCATCGCCCATTCATTATCAAATGGACCCGGTGCAAACGACCAAGACCTCGGTGCATGGCGCAATTAATATGCTAGGACTGGCGAAACGGACCAAGGCGAAGATTTTGCAGGCCTCGACCAGCGAGGTCTACGGCGACCCGGAGGTGCATCCGCAAGGCGAAGACTACCTGGGCAACGTCAATATCATCGGCCCCAGAGGCTGTTACGATGAAGGCAAGCGTTGCGCCGAAACACTTTTTTTCGATTACTACCGCCAATACGGCGTCAAAATTCGGGTCGCCCGGATCTTCAACACCTATGGTCCGCGCATGCACCCCGACGATGGCCGCGTCGTTTCCAACTTCATCGTCCAGGCGCTTAAAGGCGAGCCGATTACCATTTACGGCGACGGCAGCCAGACCCGGTCATTTTGTTATGTCGATGATTTGGTCGACGGCTTGGTGCGCCTGATGGAAGCAGACGATGCCGTCACCGGACCGGTGAACCTGGGCAACCCCGTCGAAATGACCATCTTGGAGCTCGCCGAACAGGTGATTGGGATGACCGGCACCAAGTCCGAACTGGTTAAAAGGCCCCTACCCGGTGACGATCCGACGCAACGCTGCCCCGATATCGGGCGGGCAAAATCACAATTGGGGTGGTCGCCGAGCGTTGCGCTTGAAGATGGCCTAAAAAGAACCATCCAATACTTCAAGGAAAGCCTTTGAGCCGCCTCTTTGCATTGGGGTGGCAAAACAGAGTAAATAAAGGCTTCTGATAGGGTATGCCTGTGGAATTAAACGCCTTTTACGACACCGAATTTGATCAACACGAAGCCGCCTTGGACGCCACCCGAAAAGCGTTGGCGGAACCGTTCGCCCGGCTTGTCGGCATTTGCGCCGATGCCATCCGCAGCGGTAAAAAACTGGTGCTGTTCGGCAACGGCGGCAGCGCCGCGGACTGCCAGCACCTGGCCACGGAACTGGCGGTCCGCTACATCACCGACCGCCCCCCCATCGCCGCCATCGCGCTGACCACGGACACGTCGATGCTGACCGCCATCGGCAACGATTGGTCTTTCGACGATTTATTTTCGCGCCAGGTCGAAGCCATCGGCAACCCCGGCGACGTCGCCATCGCCATATCGACGTCGGGCAAAAGTGAAAACTTCCTCCGCGGCCTGGCCATGGCCAAGGAAAAAGGCCTCGTTGCAACCGGGCTCGGCGGCAAGGGCGGCGGCGGCATGAGCGGCCTTTGCGATCCGTTTTTGTTGGTGCCGTCCGACATCACGTCCCGTGTTCAGGAAATGCATATCACCTTGGGCCATATGCTGTGCGGGGCGCTTGAACAGGAATTGGGGTTGATATGATTGAACGCGCCAACCTTGTGCCGATGGTCGGTGGGCTGAAAAAAGCCCGGGTGCTTTGCATCGGCGATGTCATGCTGGATCATTTTAAATATGGCTCCGTCGACAGAATCTCTCCGGAAGCCCCGATCCCGGTGCTCAACGTCGAGCGTCAGGACACCATGCTGGGCGGCGCCGGCAATGTGGTGCGCAACCTTGTTGCTTTGGGCGCAGGGGCCCGGTTCGTCACCATCGTCGGCAAGGATGGCGACGGCAGGGATATCGCCCGGCAGATCAAGGGCCACGGCATCAAGGAAACCCCGATCATCGATGACGGGCGGCGGACATCGACCAAGACGCGCTATATCGCTGGCGTTCAACAGGTGCTGCGCGCCGACCGCGAAACCGCCCATCCATTGGACGCCAAAACAGAAGCGAAACTTCTCCAGGCGGCCAAGGCGGGCATGCGGGGATGCAAAGCCGTCATTCTGTCCGATTACGGCAAGGGCGTGCTGTCCGGCGGGATAGCCGCCAAAATCATCAACATCGCCCGCCACGCCAAGAAGGCCATTATCGTCGACCCCAAGGGCACGGATTTCGGTCGCTACCGCGGCGCCGACGTGATTACACCGAACCAAAGCGAATTGGCAGCCGCCACCGGCCTCAAGACGGAAACCGACGCCGATGTCATCAAGGCCGCCCGCCGCCTGATCAGGGACCACCGTTTAGGCGCCGTTTTGGTAACCCGCAGCGCCAAGGGCATGACCGTGGTGCCAACTGAGGCTCGCCCCCTACATTTGGCCGCCGAAACCCAGGAAGTGTTCGATGTTTCCGGCGCCGGCGACACCGTCGCCGCCACCATTGCCGCCGCCTTGGGCGCCGGGGCCGACCTCACGGACGCCGCCGCTTTGGCCAATGTCGCCGCCGGCATCGTCGTCGGCAAGGTCGGCACCGCCGCCGTGCTCACAGCCGACCTGATTGCCGCCCTCCACCACCGGGACCTGTCCAGCGCCGAAGCCAAGGTTTTAAGCCAAGACCAAGCCAAGGACATGATCGGCCTATGGCGGCGCCAGGGTCACAAAATTGGTTTCACCAATGGCTGTTTCGACCTTTTGCATCCGGGCCATGTGTCGCTGCTGAAACAGTCAAGGCGCGCCTGTGGGCGGTTGGTGGTGGGGCTGAATGCAGACGCTTCGGTAACCAAAATAAAAGGCTTGGGGCGCCCGGTGCAATCGGAAACCGCCCGCGCCGCGGTGCTGGCGTCGTTGGAATCCGTCGACGCGGTGGTGATTTTCGCCGAAAAGACGCCCATCAATCTGATCAAGGCGTTCAAGCCGGATGTGCTGGTCAAGGGCGCGGATTATGACATAGAGGCCGTCGTCGGCGCCGATGTGGTGAAAAAATACGGCGGCCGGGTGAAGCTGGCGAAACTGGAACCCGGCCACAGCACCTCGGCCACCATCGCGCGGATGGCCAAGAAATCCCGTTAACACCGTGGACGCCCCCGCCGGGTATACATCTTTTCAGGCGCACCTGATCTACGCGCTGGCGTGGCTGAGCTTCGGCGCCGTTCATTCCGTATTGGCCGGAAGTGCCCTGAAAAAACGGCTGGAAACCCTCCTCAAAGCCTATTACCGGCTTTCCTATAACCTCTTGGCGGTGTTCCATATCGGTCTGGTATTTTGGCTGGGCAGGGCAATGCTGAGCGCCCAACCGTATGCGTTAGAGCCCGGCGTCGGCGTCGGTCTGACCGGAATCAAGGTGCTGGGGGGGGTGGTCCTGGTATTGGCGCTCCGGGAATACGATCTCGGGCGGTTCTCTGGCCTCAGTCAGATCCGCGCCCATCGGCGCGGAGCGCCTGAACCCGGTGACGAGCCCCTGGCCACCCAGGGCATGCACCGGTTCGTCCGCCATCCTCTTTATCTCGGCGCGTATTTGATTTTATGGGGCGGCGCCGCCGATGATTTCGGGCTGGCGACGGCGGTCTGGGGGTCGCTTTACCTGTGGGTCGGCACGCGGCACGAGGAACGCTCCTTGCTGGCGCTGTATGGCCAGGCATACGCCGATTATCAGGCCCAGGTGCCGGCGATACTTCCGTGGAAAAGGCGCGCCTAGAGCTTTTTATATCCGCAAATTCGTCGTCGCAAATGTACCCATTTGCTCGGGATTTACTCTAAAGCTTTTTATATCCGCAAATTCGTCGTCGCAAATGTACCCATTTGCTCGGGATTTGCTCTAGAGTCTGGCGAAAATGCTTTTCCAGAAACCGGGGGATTCTTTTTCCGGGGACTGATCCCGGGCCGGCGCCGTTACCAGGCCCGGCAAGGGGCGGGCGGCAAGGCCTTGGTGGGCGGCGGCCATGAAATCCCGCCACAGCTTCGCCGGTGCCCCACCACCGGTGACGTTTTTCATCGCCGCCCCGTTATCGTTGCCCATCCAAACGCCGGTGACCAAATCGGCGGTATAGCCGACAAACCAGGCATCGCGGAAATTCTGGCTGGTTCCGGTCTTTCCGGCCTGGGGGCGACCGATCCCGGCATGACGCCCGGTGCCGTCGGCAACCGCGCCGGAAAGCATGTCGTTCATGGAGGTGACATCGCGCACCGACACGACCCGGCCGGGGCCGGAGCCACCCCGCCGATACAGCAAGGTCCCGGCGGCGTCTTGGATTTCTTCGATGCCGTAGGCCCAAACCCCGGCGCCGCCGTTGGCAAACGGGCCGTAGGCGGCGGTTAATTCCAACAAGGTGACCTCACCGACACCGAGCGCCAGGCTGGGTGTGGCCTTGAATTTTCCGGTCAGGCCCAGGCGTCTGGCGGTCTCAATCACGCGGGCCCGCCCGGCCTTTTCGGCGATCTTCACCGCCACCGTATTGATGGACCGGGCCAACGCCGCCTTTACCGTCACCGGGCCTAGATAACGGCGGTTGAAATTACTGGGATGCCAGTCGCCAATGGTCACGCTTTCGTCAATCATGATGTCGCCGGGCGCCAGGCCCTGCTCCAATCCGGCCAGATAAACGAAGGGCTTGAAGGCGGAACCCGGCTGACGCCTGGCCTGGGTAACGCGATTGAACTGGCTTTTTGCATAAGACCGGCCGCCGATCATGGCGCGGACGGCGCCTTGCGGCGTCAATGCAACCAATGCCGCTTGGCCGATCCCGGCCTTGGCGCCGTCCCCGGCCCCATTACCGGCCCCATTACCGGAAAGGGCCTTTTTGACGCCGGCCTCGGCCAGGCGCTGTACATCCGGTGAAAGGGTCGTGCGCACGATCAGATCCCGGTCACCGGGATTGATGTAGTCGGAGACCTGCGCCAAAACCCAATCGATAAAATAGCGGCTGTCCCGGGACGCCGCCTCCCTGGATGGCGGAAAGGCCCTTAAATCCGCCCGTTTAGCCTCGGCTTTGGTCAAATACCCGGCGGCGACCATGTTTTTCAAAACCTGGGCGGTTCGGGCCTTAGCCCGGGCCGGCCTGGCGATCGGATTATAGCGCGAGGGCGCTTTCAAAAGCCCCGCCAGCATCGCCGCCTGATAGACCGTCAGCCGCCCGGCCGGGTGGCCGAAATATTTTCTCGACGCCGCATCGACGCCGTAGGTACCGGCGCCCAGATAGACCCGGTTAAGATAGATGGTCAGAATCTGGTCTTTCGAGAATTTCCGCTCCAGCCACAACGCCAGCATCAGTTCCTGAATTTTTCTCTTAATGGTCCTTTCCGGCGTTAAAAATAAATTCTTGGCGACTTGCTGGGTGATGGTGGAACCGCCCTGAACAATACGCCCGGCCCTCAAATTAGCCACCATCGCACGGCTCAAGCCGATTATATCGAGGCCGAAATGATTGTAAAAACGGCGGTCCTCGGTCGCCATGACCGCTTGGGGGAGCGCTTTCGGCAAATCCTCCAACCGGCTCAGGCGGCCGTAAACGTCGCCGGTCCTGGCCAGGGTGGCGCCATCGGCAGCCAGCACCGTAATCGTCGGGCGCCGCGTCGCGTTGAAGGCTTTGTCGACATCGGGAAGATCGGTGGCGTACCATGCGGCGGCGAGGGAAAAGACGATCACCGCCCAAACGGCGCCGACGGTGCCCCATTTCAAGGTTTTCCGGGTGATCCAAGCGGCCACCCGCCAAAATCCGCCAACGCCTTTCCGAGAACGAGGGAAACCGCCTTTGCCGGAGGGCTTGCGGGGGTTTTTAGCCGGAGATTTACCGGCCTTGCCCTTGTTTTTTCCGTGGGTTTTACGGGGTTTTGCCATAACCGGCATGATCGCGCGCCCCGGTTATCATAGTATTAACAGAAACGGGGAAACGATGCAGTCTTCAGCGCTTAAACGTCCAGATTGGCGACCTTAAGCGCGTTGTCCTGAATGAATTCGCGCCGCGGTTCGACGACGTCACCCATCAAGGTTTCAAACAACTGCCCGGCTTCGTCGACATGGTTGACCCGGACCTGCAACAGGGCCCTGGCTTCGGGATCAAGGGTCGTTTCCCAAAGCTGATCCGGGTTCATTTCGCCGAGGCCCTTATAGCGCTGGATGCCGACGCCCTTGCGGCCCAGGTCCATGATTTTGTTGACCAGGCTGACCGGACCGGTGATCGGGAATTCCTCTTCCTTGACCGTAAGCAGCCCATGGCGGGCATAAAGTTTCTGCAATTGACCGGCTTGCTCGTCGAGACGCCGGGCGCCGGTGGAATCAATGAGTGCCCCATCGATGGCGTGTTTTTCGGTCACGCCTCTGAGGGTGCGAGTGAATTCGAGGCCGCCGTCGTCCAGGGGCGTTCCCTCCCAGCCCCGTTCCGCCGCCGGTTCCAGGGCGTCCAGGCGCTTGGCGATATAATCGGCGGTTTCGCCGGCGAGTTTATCGTCGGACAGAATTTGCGGGTTGAGCGCGCCCAGGATCGCCGCCTGTTCCAAGATCGCCAACGGCACGTGCTGGGCCAGACCGGCCAGCAACCCTTTGACTTTGCGCGCGTCTTCAACCTTTTCGCGCAAATCGGGGCCGGCCAATTGTTCACCATCATGGGGCACGAACACATTGCCTTCGTCAATGGCGGCGCCGAACAGGTAGTCCTCCATGGCCGGGTCGTCCTTGAGATAGACTTCCGATGCGCCGCGCTTGGCCCGATACAAGGGGGGCTGGGCAATGTAGAGGTAACCGTTATCGATAATCGGGCCCATGTGGCGGTAGAAAAACGTCAGCAACAGGGTGCGGATATGGCTGCCGTCGACATCGGCGTCGGTCATGATGATGATCTTGTGGTAGCGGCATTTTTCGACGTTGAAGTCGTCGCGCCCGATGCCGGTGCCCAATGCCGCGATCAGGGTGCCGATTTCAGCCGAGCTCAGCATTTTATCGAACCGGGCGCGCTCCACATTGAGGATCTTGCCGCGCAACGGCAAGATTGCCTGATTGGTACGGTCACGGCCCTGTTTAGCGGAGCCGCCGGCGCTGTCACCCTCGACGATGAACAGCTCGCTTAGGCTCGGATCGCGTTCCTGGCAGTCGGCCAATTTTCCCGGTAGCGTCGAAATATCCAAGGCGCCCTTGCGGCGCGTCAATTCACGGGCCTTACGGGCGGCTTCACGGGCCGAGGCGGCCTCGAAAATTTTACCGATCACCTGCTTGGCCTCGGCCGGATGTTCGCCGAACCAGCGGTCCAACCCCTCGCCGATGACGCTTTCGACCGCCGGGCGAACTTCGGACGACACCAATTTGTCCTTGGTCTGAGCCGAAAACTTGGGATCGGGCAATTTCACCGAAAGTACACAGGTCAAACCCTCCCTGGCATCATCACCGGTGATGGCGACCTTGTCCTTTTTGGCGATCCCGACCGAGGAAGCGTAGGAATTGATGGTCCGGGTCAGCGCGCCGCGAAAACCGGCCATGTGCGAGCCGCCATCCCGTTGCGGGATGTTGTTGGTAAAGCAAAGCATGGTTTCGTGATAGCTGTCGTTCCATTGCAGGGCCAATTGGACGTTCACGTCTTCGCGTTGGCCTTCGATGAAAATGGGCGGTTGCATTAACGCCGTCTTGGCCCGGTCCAGGTATTCGACAAAGGCGTTCAAACCGCCCTCGTAATTCAGGTTGACCACGTTGGCATCGACACTGCGCGCATCGGTCACCGTCAAGCCGACGCCGGAATTGAGGAACGCCAATTCCCGCAACCGGTGTTCCAACGTGGCGAAATCGTAATCGGTGGCGGTAAACGTTTTTTTCGACGCCAGGAAGGTTATTTCCGTGCCGGAAAGCGGCTCCCCGTCTTCGCTCTTTGGCGCGTCACCGGAGATTTCCAGCGGGCCATCCGCCTCGCCGTCCTGAAAACGGATAAAATATTCCTTGCCTTCCCGCCTGATTTTCAATTCCAGCCATTCGGAAAGGGCATTAACCACCGAAACGCCGACGCCATGAAGGCCGCCGGACACCTTGTACGAGTTTTGATCAAACTTACCGCCGGCATGAAGCTGGGTCATGATCACCTCGGCCGCCGACACCTTTTCTTCGGCGTGGAGATCGACGGGAATCCCGCGACCGTTGTCCGATACCGTTACCGAACTGTCGCCGTTGAGGGTAACAAGAACGGTGTCGCAATACCCGGCCATGGCTTCGTCGATAGCGTTATCAACCACCTCGTAGATCATGTGATGCAGCCCGGAGCCGTCGTCGGTATCGCCGATATACATCCCCGGCCGCTTACGAACCGCATCCAGGCCGCGCAAAACCTTGATGGAATCGGCATCATAAGCCTCTTCATCGCCGTTCTGGGGCGGGGCCTCCGTCGCTTCCGGCGCGGTGTCTGGCGCGGTTTCAGCCGGGGCGTCGGTTTTGGCGGGGGCCTTTGCCGGGGGCTTTTTATCCGCCGACTTCTTATTTTTCTCCGGGGATTTCCCCGAGGTTTTTTTCGTCGTCTTCTTTTTTGTTGGTTTTGCCATTTTTCGCTCTTAGGTCTGGTTGTTGGTTTCGAAGCTCAAAGCACCGCTGTCACGGTGGCCTCGGCGACGTTGAAAAACTGCGCCCTGCCGGCCAAGGGCTTAAACAGGCTGGAATCGGTGCCGGTCATCCATACCTGGGCGCCGAGGCCGATAATTTCATCAAACAGCGCATCCAGGCGGTGGCTGTCCAAATGCGCGGCGATCTCGTCCAGCAGCAACATCGGCGCGCATCCTCGCTCCTGCGCCCGCATCCTTGCCGACCCCAGCACCAGGGCGATGAGAAGCGCCTTTTGCTCGCCGGTGGAACAAAGCGCGGCGGCTTGCCCGTTACCGAGATGGCGAACCATCAATTCGCTTTTATGCGGCCCAATGGTGGTCCGGCCCTCGGCCGCGTCGCTACCGCGCGCCCCGGCCAGGACAGCCCGAAACCGGTCTTCCGCGGCCAACGCCGGGCCATCGCCAAGCCAGGATTCAACGGGCCCGGCAACCTCGATGGCGGCGCCGGGAAAGGCGCCTGTATCGGCAGCCAACTGCACGCCAAGGCGGCGTGTCACATCAAGCCGGGCGGCGGCGACCGCGACGCCGCGTGTCGCCATGGTGTCTTCCAGGCTGGCCAGCCAGCCCAAGTCTTTGCTGCCGTCGCGGAGCAAGCGCATCCTTTCTCGTAGGGCGTGATCGTAAGCCTTCACCCGACCGGCATGGGCCGGGTCAGATCCGAACACAAGCCCGTCCAAAAACCGCCGCCGCGCGCCGGGGCCTTCGACAAACAGCCGGTCCATCAGCGGCGTCAGCCAGAGGACGCTGACATGGTCGGCCAGAACGGCTTGGCTTTTCGCCACTTCGCCGTCCACCTTGACGATCCGTTTGTCGCGGTTGCCATTGGCCGCCTTTTCGAAGGCGGTGCCGATTTCGACCTCTCCGTCAGGGCTGCCAAGCGTCGCCGCGACCCCCCATGGGCGAACCTGGGACGGCGGCACATCGATGTCCTCACCCCGTTCACGGCGCATCATGTCGGCCAGCCTGGCGCGACGAAGCCCACGTCCGGGAACCAAAAAGGACAGTCCTTCCAGCAGGTTGGTCTTGCCGGCGCCGTTGGCGCCTGTCAACACCACCGGGCGGGCATCCAGGTCCATGCGCTGGTGGTGGTAACAGCGGAAATCGGTCAGCGTCAGCCGCCGCACGGAAAGCCCCCCGGCTTTGACGTCCGAATTGGTGTCCGAATCGGTATTCGGAGGCGTATCCAGTGTCGCTAAACCTTGCGATCCCAAAGGCGTGATCTCCTTACACTCGCATCGGCATAAGAACATAAAGGGCGCCGGGATCATCAACCTCGCTGAAGATGGTCGGCGACGCCGCGTCGGCCATCAGCATGCGGGCGTTCGAGCCCTCAATCTGACGAACGATATCGAGCAAATACCCGGCGTTGAAGCCGACCTCGAGGACATCGCCTTGATAATCCACCTCAATTTCTTCGGTGGCGCTGCCGTCTTCGGGGCTGGACGCCGACAGGGTTAGAATGCCACTGGCGATAGAGAGCTTTACGGCCCGCGATTTTTCGCTGGAGATGGCGGATACCCGGTCCACGGCGGCGGCGAAACCCTTTGTTTCGACATCCAGTTTCTTGTCGTTGCCTTCGGGAATAACCCGCTGGTAATCGGGGAAGGTGCCGTCGATCAATTTCGACGTCAGCACCGTATCCTCGAAGGAGAAACGGATTTTAGTCTCCGAGAGGCCGACGGCGATGTCGTCCGTTGTCTCATCGACCAACTTGCGCAGTTCGCTTACCGTTTTGCGCGGCACGATCACGCCGGGCATGCCGGAAGCACCATCGGGCAACGGAATTTCGACACTGGCCAGCCGATGCCCGTCGGTGGCGACGGCCCGAAGCACCTGGGCGCCATTCCGCTCGGCGGCGTGGACATATATGCCGTTCAGGTAATACCGGGTTTCCTCGGTGGAAATGGCGAACTTGGTCTTATCGACCAGGGCCTGAATCTCCGCCACGGTGAGCGTGAACTCAAACGCCAAATCGCCACCCGAAAGGACCGGAAAATCATCGGTCGGCAAGCAGGACAAGCTGAACCTTGAACGCCCCGACGACAACTGAAGCTGTCCTTCCCCATCGGCGTTCAATTCCACCTGGGCGCCTTCGGGGAGTTTACGAACGATGTCATAAAGGGTATGGGCCGGCGCCGTGGTCGCCCCCGGGGTGGCGATTTCAGCATTAACGGAATCGATGATATCCAGGTCCATATCGGTCGCATTGAGCGACAATTTCCCGTCGCCGGCGTCAAGTTTCAAGTTCGAGAGAATCGGGATCGTGTTGCGGCGCTCAACGACGCTTTGAACATGACCCAAGGACTTCAACAAAGCGGCTCGTTCGATTGTTAATTTCATTGTTTGATTTCAAACCTTTAGTGTAGTTTACCCGTGTCGCCTCAAGGCGTTGAAGGGGTGGCGAGAAGACGCCGGCCGAGGCTGGGTGAAGACCCCCCTGTGGAGCCATTTATTATACCAGAAGACCCTGGAATCGTAACCATTTTCGACCCCGAAATCGGGTCAAATTAAGGCCCTTAAAAAAGCCCGGAAACGGGCCTGAAATAACGGTGGAGAAAGCGCTTCACTATCGCCCCGAAAAAGGTCCGATAAAGCCTCAATAAAGCCGGGGCGGGGTCTTAACAGTGTTAGCCCTCGAGCATGCGGCGCAGCAATTCGACGTCTTCGGCGAACGATGTATCCAACTCACGCAGTTCATCGACCTTCTTGACCGCGTGCATCACGGTGGTGTGGTCGCGGCCGCCGAATTTGCGACCGATTTCAGGCAAGGAGCGTGCCGTTAGCTGCTTGGCCAGGTACATGGCCACTTGCCGCGGCCGAGCGACGGAACGGGCACGGCGGGCCGAATGCATGTCCGACGTGCGGATATTGAAGTGGGCGGCCACCCGTTTTTGGATTTCCTCGATGGTGACGCGCCGATCATTGGCGCGAAGCAGGTCGTGCAGCACATCCTGAGTCGCTTCCAGGGATATCTCACGGCCGACGAGTTGGGCATGGGCAACCACCCGGTTTAGGCCGCCTTCCAGTTCGCGGACGTTAGCGGTGATTTTATGGGCCAGGAATTCCAGAACCTTGGGCGGAATCTTCACGCCTAAATGCTCGGCCTTGGATTGCAGGATGCCGAGGCGCAATTCATAGGTGGTGGCATGAATGTCGGCCACCAGGCCGCAATTGAGGCGGGAAATCAGCCGTTCCTCCATGCCTTCCAGGTCGGACGGCGATTTATCCGACGAAATCACGATCTGGCGGCCTTGATCGACTAGGGAGTTGAAGGTGTGGAAGAATTCTTCCTGGGTTGAATCCTTGCCGCTGATGAATTGCACGTCATCGATCATCAAGACATCGACGGAACGAAACTGGTCCTTGAAATCCACCGTATTCTTTTCCCGCAATGCCCGGATGAACCGATACATGAACTTTTCCGCGGAAAGGTAAATAACGGACCGGTCCGGGGTGCTTTTCTGGATGTGCCATGCAATGGCATGCATCAAATGGGTCTTGCCGAGGCCGACGCCGCCGTACAGGAACAGCGGGTTGAATTGCGCCGTCGAGGCTTCGGCAACGCGCCGGGCGGCGGCATAGGCGAACTCGTTGGGCTTGCCGACGATGAAGTTCTCGAAGGTAAAGCGTTGATCCAATGGCCCGCTGATGTCGATGCGTGTTTTGCCGGCGGTGACGCCGTTGCTAGAACCGCTTGCGGAAGCCGCCTCGGAACCGGCGGATTTTTTGGATACCGTCTGCGGCGCTTCGCGGTCCGACTGGATAAAGACGTCAACACTCTTGATGTCGGGATTTTCCTTGGCCCAAAGCTGACACAACCGGTCAACATAGTGGGCGACGATCCAATCACGCATGAACCGGGTGGGAACGGAAATTTTAACTTGGCCGTCGCTGATGGCGCGAAGGGTCATTGGTTTCAGCCAGCTTTGATAGGCGGCCTCTCCAATTTCGGCCCGGAGAAGGCCGCTGACGGCTTTCCACTGGGTACCCTGATCATTATCGGAGGGGTCGGTCCCGTCCGTTGTGGTTTCGTCTATATTCATCTTCCCCTACTGGCCCCTAGAGCCTCCTGGAAAAAGGCCCCCGTATCCGCGATGCACCGAAACCTGGATTACTCCTTCGGCTATTCCCCAAT
>DASCOC010000234.1:0-8243 GCA_036011805.1 Rhodospirillales bacterium | reverse complement strand
CTTTTTGAGGCCTAAAGGGATGCCCAAATCCGTTAAGCCGGCCGATCTCCCGGATTTTAAGAAACCAAAAGGAGAAAATACCGCCCTCACCCATTTTATCGGCATTTCCATGAACCGGGCCGGATATCCGATCCGGCTTTTTACCACCAACCGATGGGTCACAGGGGAAACTTGGTATTTCTCAAAATCCGTCAAATCCATGCTTAATAGTTTTTCCGTGGACCAAGCCTATCCCTCCTTACCGGTGAATATTTGGATCACCGCCATGATGATTTTGTTCCGCCCCAATATCGAAACCCTATTGCTTGAACGAGACAAAGCTGTCCATGAATGGCGGGTCAGATATCCGAAGGAAAATGCTTTTGAAGATAGGAAACTGGAAATTACATCGATCCAAGAGGTGTCCGTCGAGGATCAGATAGAGGTCGTCCATAAGGCTCTTAAAAAGAAAAAGCCCTAATCCACCGCCACCACGGCACCGGAGGAAATCAATTTTTCGATGTCCTCATCACCGTATTCATATTCCGCCAAGACCTCGCGGGTGTGTTGGCCATAGACCGGTGCTGCCTCCGCCACCCGGCCTGGCGTTTCGGAAAACTTCACCGGTATGCCCAGGGTTTTGACTGGCCCCACTTGTGCGTGGTCGACCTCAACAACCATGTCGCGGGCCACCGATTGGGGGTCTTTGTGCATTTCATTGACATTAAGCACCGGCCCGGCGGGAACGCCGGCCGCATCAAGCCGGGCGAGCCAGGCCTCGGTCGATTGCTTGGCAAAGATTGCCCCCAACAGGTCTTCGAGTTCCTTGAGGTGAGTCATGCGATCGGAATTTTCCGCGAAACGGGGATCGTCAGCTATTTCCGGCGCATCCAGAACATCCAGCATCCGAAGCCAGTTTTTCTGATTGGCGGCACCCAAGGTGATCCAGCCATCGGTGGTTTGGAACGCCTGATAGGGACCGTTCAACGGATGCGCCGATCCCATCGGCCCGGGGGCAACGCCGGTGGCCAAACCGATAGCTGATTGCCAATAGGTATGAACGATCCCGGCCTCAAACAGTGAGGTGTCTATTTTTTGCCCCTCACCGGTTTTCAACTTGTGCGCATAGGCGGCGCTGATGGCCATGGCGCCCAAAATTCCCGCCGTGATGTCGGTGATCGGCGCGCCCATTTTCACCGGCGGGCGTCCCGGACCTTCGCCGGTGATGCTCATCAACCCGCTCATGCCCTGGGCAATCAAATCGAAGCCACCGCGTTCGGCATAGGGGCCGGTTCGCCCGAATCCGGAAATGGCGCAGTAAATCAGGCCGGGGTTTTCCTTGATCAGGTCGTCATAGCCCAGGCCCAGTTTATCCATGGTGTCGATCCGGTAATTTTCGATCACCACGTCGGCGGTCTTAAGAAGGCGTTTTACCACTTCTTTGCCGCCGGCTTCCTTAAGATTGACGGCGATCCCTCGTTTGTTGCGGTTCATCATCATGAAGGCGGCGGATTCACCATCGATATCGGGGGGCAGAAAACGCCGGGAATCGTCGCCGCCGGGAACTTTCTCAACCTTGATGACATCGGCGCCCATGTCGGCCAGCATCAACCCGCAGGCCGGCCCGGCCATGATGTGCGCCAGTTCGATGACCTTGAGACCGGTAAGGGGTCCGCCATTGCCTGCCATGTCAGCGCCCTTTGAAATCCGGTTTTTTCTTGTCCAAAAACGCCTGATAGCCGGTTTTGAAATCTTCGGTGTCGTAGCACGCGTAGGCTTCCTTGATTTCATCCTCGCTCAACGGCTTGGGATCGGCGAGACGGTCGAGAAATTTCCTATGCCAACGATGCACTAGCGGCGCGCCGTCGGCGACCCGCCGAGCCGTGGCCAAGGCCTCGGCCTCGACCGCATCATCGGCGACAATACGGCTAACGATCCCTTTTTGCAGGGCTTCGGGGGCTTCAAGAATACGGCCCTCAAGAAGGATTTCCAGCGCCCCGGCGGCGCCGACAAGATCCCTGAGTGCGCCCAGTTCCTGATACCCCATGACCAACCCCAGCTTGCTGATAGGGGCGCCGAAACGGCTCGATTCCCCGCAAATGCGGATATCGCAAAGGCCCGCGATTTCCAATCCGCCGCCGACGCACACGCCCTTGATCATCGCCACCTTGGGAACCGAACAGGCGCGAAGAGCCTCGATAGCCGTGTTCATGAGCGTGCCATAGGCTTCAGCCTGATCGGAATTGGACCGTTCGTTGGCGAATTCGGAAATGTCGTTGCCGGGGCTGAAGGCCCGGTCACCGGCGCCGCGAAAAACGATGCAGCGAAGCCCGGTGTCCAGGGATAGTTCGTCAACGACTTTTCCCAAACGTTTCCACATCGCCTTGGTAAAGGCGTTGAGCTTGTCGGGGCGGTTAAAGACCACCGTCGCGATGTCGCCATCGCGCTCAACCAGGATCACATCGGTCATGACATTGTTATCGGGAAACGCCGCCCCGCCGTCAAGCCGAAGCGGTGTCCTGCGGATGGTTATTCGGCCGCCGGTATAAACCGGCAAAAAAGGCCTGCTCTTTGATTTATGTATCTACTCAAATTTATGAAATTATTTAAAATGAATTCATTTTAAATAATCTGATAGAGTCGCTTAAAATATAAGTGTGCTGAAGTAGAGATTATATAATATATTAATTTTAAAGGATAATTTTTTATATTACTGGTTAAAATTTCCTTCGATTTGTATTATCTACATGCTAAAAAATGCGGTTATTGATTTTTGCATTCAAAATGCTATTATCCGGTCTTAGAGGCGACGCACCAGAACGCACCCTATCAGCATACATTATATATTTATTGAATATGTTATGACCGCCAACCACCCTACTGCAAATGGGACCACAGCCTCCATCGGCGACGGAGCATTAGCCAAACGTCTCGCCCATGAGGTCGAGGGCGATATTCTTTTCGATCCGGCCAGCCGTGGCCGCTATTCGACGGATGCTTCTCATTACCAGATAGAGCCGATCGGCGTCGTCGTTCCCAAAACTGCCGACGATATCGCCCGCGTCATCGCCATCGCCGCCGAACAAGGCCTGCCGGTCCTGCCCCGCGGCGCCGGCACCTCACAATGCGGCCAAACGGTGGGCGAGGCCATCGTCGTCGATGTGTCAAAAAACCTAAACCGGGTGCTCGACTTCGACACCGAAGCCCGGACCGCATGGGTGGAACCGGGGATTGTCCTGGACCAGTTGAACGCCTTCCTTAAACCTCACGGATTGTGGTTCCCGGTCGATGTCTCGACATCAAGCCGCGCCACCATCGGCGGCATGGCCGGCAACAACAGTTGCGGCGCCAGGTCCATCCGTTATGGACCGATGAGGGACAATGTCCGCGCCATCGAAGCCGTCTTGATGAACGGCGACGCCATGCGCTTCGGCGAACTTTCCGATAACGCCGCCACGGCGGCATTGACCGAACGCCAGCAAACCCTTGTTACCGGGCTATTGGATATCGGTCACCGCGAAGCCACCGAAATTTCCAACCGTTTCCCCGACCTGATGCGCCGGGTCGGCGGCTATAATATCGACGCCCTGATGCCTGACGGGCCGAAGCCGGGGCCATGGGCCGACACCACCACCTCGACAACGCCTTTGCATCCCAATCTGGCGCATCTGTTGGTCGGATCGGAAGGAACACTGGCGTTTTCGACCCGCATTCAGATCGACCTGCAACCGCTTCCGGCCCACAAGGTGCTGGGTATTTGCCATTTCCCGACGTTCTTTGAGGCGATGGATTCGACCCGCCACATCGTCGAGCTAGACCCGGCGGCGGTAGAACTTGTCGACCGCACCATGATTGATCTCGCTCGCGACATCCCGCTGTTCCGGGCTACGGTAGATAAATTCGTCCAGGGAGAACCAGAGGCCTTGCTGTTGGTGGAGTTCGCCGGTGACGACAGGGATATGCAGCTTAGAGGCCTGAAGCAGCTGGGCGAGTTGATGGCGGACCTCGGCTTTCCCGGCGCCGTTGTCGAGACCATCGACCCGGAATTCCAAAAAGCCGTCTGGGAAGTTCGAAAATCCGGCCTCAACATCATGATGTCCATGAAAGGCGACGGCAAGCCGATCTCCTTTATCGAAGATTGCGCCGTCCGGCTTGAAGACTTGGCCGAATACACCGACCGCCTGACCCAGGTTTTCACCAAACACGGCACCACCGGCACTTGGTATGCCCATGCCTCCGTCGGCTGCTTGCATGTGCGCCCGGTGCTCAATCTTAAATCAGAAGTCGATACCCAAAAAATGCGCGCCATTGCCGAAGAGGCCTTCGCCATGGTGCGCCAGTACAAGGGGTCCCATTCCGGCGAACACGGTGACGGCCTGGTGCGTTCGGAATTTCACCAATCCATGTATGGCGATCGCATCACCAAGACCTTCGAAGACGTCAAGGATGCCTTCGACCCGGCGGGGCTATACAACCCCGGAAAGATTGTTCACCCACCGAAAATGGATGACCGCACGTTGTTTCGCTACAAGCCGGACTACCATACCCCGGCGCTGCAAACGGCCTTCGATTGGTCCGATTGGGGCGGGTTCGGGGGCGCCGTGGAAATGTGCAACAACAACGGCGCGTGTCGAAAATTCGATGCCGGCGTGATGTGCCCTTCGTTCCGGGCGACCGGCGATGAAAAGCACCTGACCCGGGGGCGCGCCAACACCCTGCGCCTGGCCTTGTCAGGCCAACTGGGCGCCGAGGCCTTCACGTCTGACGCCCTTCACGAGACCATGAAGCTCTGCGTCGGGTGCAAAGGATGCAAGCGGGAATGCCCGACCGGCATCGACATGGCCAAGATGAAGATGGAATTCCTCCATCATTACAACAAGCGTCACGGGCTTCGGCTGTTTGATCGGCTGGTAGCCTACTTGCCACGTTACGCCGGGGCGGCCTCGAAGATTGCGCCGTTGCTCAACCTCCGCGACAAAATCCCCGGATTGGCGGGGCTGAGCGAAGTACTTCTTGGTTTCAGCAGCAAACGAAAGCTACCGGTTTGGAGCGGCAACCCGTTCCGCTTAAATGAAGCCGGGTCAGAAAACGCCGGTGGCCCCGAGGTGGTTCTTTGGGCCGACACCTTCAGCACGTATTTCGAACCGGAAAACGCGCGCGCCGCGGCCAAGGTCCTGGTCGCCGCTGGTTACAGGGTCCACATGGCAAAACCGGCGGCGGGGGAGCGGCCGCTATGTTGCGGACGCACCTTCCTGGCCGCCGGTCTGGTTGACGAAGCCAAAACCGAGGCCCGGAGGATGCTGGATGCGCTCAGGCCTTTCGCCGAAAGGGGCGTGCCCGTGGTTGGGTTGGAACCACCTTGCCTCTATACCCTGCGCGACGAATTCCAGGCCATGGTTCCCGGAGAGGACACCGACAAGCTCGCCAACAACGCCTTTTTGTTCGAAGAATTCCTCTCCCGTGAACACGAAACCGGGACGCTGTCCCTCGACCTTGAGTCCGCCGCCGGCAACCGGGTCATGCTTCACGGCCATTGCCATCAAAAAGCCTTCGACGCCATGAGCGCGGTGGAAACCGTGCTGCGCCTAATTCCGGACCTTGAGGTCGAAACCATCCGATCGGGATGTTGCGGCATGGCCGGGGCCTTCGGTTACGACGCTGACAATTACGACGTTTCCATGAAAATGGGGGAACTCGACCTGTTGCCGGCGGTGCGCAATGCCGGCGACGACGACCTCATCGTCGCCGCGGGGACCAGTTGCCGTCATCAAATCCGTGACGGCGCCGACAGGATGGCCCGACATCCCGCCCGTGCCCTTGAAGCCGCCTTAAAAGATGGCCAACGAGATATCGATGACTCTAGCCGCTGAAAATTCAATCGCCCCACCGCTGCACGATGAAATCCTCGCCGGCATCCGTGAAATGATCTTCACCGGCACGCTGATCGGCGGCCAACGGGTGCCCGAAAAAATGATTTGCGAACAGCTTTCCATTTCCCGCACGCCGCTACGTGAAGCTTTGAAGGTTCTGGCTTCGGAAGGCCTTTTGGAACTGCTTCCAAACCGCGGTGCCAGGGTGTCCCGGTTGACCGCTGCCGAGGTCGACGAAATGTTCCCGGTCATGGGGGCCTTAGAGGGGCTGGCCGGAGAAATTGCCTGCCAACGCATTACCGATGACGGAATCGATGAAATCCGCGCCCTTCACTACCAGATGGCCGCTCATCACAAGCGCCGGGAATTGAGCGAATACTTCGCCCTTAATCAGCAAATTCACGAAAAGATTATGGCGGCTACGGGAAACGCGACCCTGGCCGGGATGTATGCGTCCCTCGCCGCACGCATCTGCATGGCTCGTTACCGGGCCAACTTTTCACAATCCCGATGGGATCAGGCGATGGCCGAGCACGATGAAATTATGAGCGCCCTGGCAGACCGAAACGCCCCCCAATTGACCCAGGTTCTTATAAGTCATTTGAAAAACACCTGTGCCTCTGTCAAAAGAGTCATTGCCCACGGCGAGGCGGGATAACCCCCATGTTGCAAGAATTTTCAGTATTTGTTTTTGGCGAACGAGTGCAATCGGACCTGCCGGAGCGCGTGCGAGAAAGCATCGCCATGCAGCAGATTGAAAGCGAAAAGCTTATCAGTTGGGTACAGCTTCTGCTCGTCCTCATCTTCGCAACCCTATTCGCTTTTGCCCCCTCAACCGCGCCGGAAGTCGGGTATCAACCCGTCCCTTGGGCTTTAGCCGGGTATTTCGTCTTTACGATGATCCGTCTAATCGGTTCGCACAGGGGCAAGCTACCGG
This sequence comes from Rhodospirillales bacterium, assembly GCA_036011805.1. GTDB lineage: Bacteria > Pseudomonadota > Alphaproteobacteria > Rhodospirillales > Casp-alpha2 > Casp-alpha2. Next base: position 1,457 of record DASCOC010000234.1, on the reverse strand, counting down.
ATTGGCTATTGGTGGTCTCGGTGGTGATAGACATTAGCTTGCTGATGGCCCTGATCTGGAGCTTCCACATCCAGTACATGCAGCCGGCGTCCTTCTACCTGAAGGCGCCGACCATGATCTATGTGTTTATCTTCATCGCGTTGCGTGCCTTGCGGTACGAACCCCGATTTATTTTGATTGCCGGCGCAACGGCGGCCATCGGGTGGTTGTTCCTTGTTCTCTATGTCATTTACTCGGTACCCGAAGACCCGATGATCACCCGCAACTATGTGACCTACTTGACGTCCAACACCATCCTCATAGGCGCCGAAATCGATAAAATTCTTTCCATCTTGCTGGTTACGGCGGTTTTAGCGATAGCGATTCTGCGTGCCCAACGAACTCTTAATCGGGCTGTCATCGACAGCATGGCCGCGGCGGATCTGTCGCGTTTCGTTTCCCGCGAAGTCGCGGAACACATCACCTCCGCCGACGTCGCGATACAACCCGGCGATGGCGAATCCAAGATCGCCACCGTGATGTTCACCGACATTGAGGGGTTTTCAACAATTTCGGAAAAGCTAAGCCCGCAGGAACTCGCCGGAATGTTAAATGAATACTTCAGCGCCTTATCTGAGGTCATCGACAAACACGGCGGCAACATTTCGCAATTCATCGGCGATATGTTGGTCGTCACCTACAACGCCTCGTCGCTGAACGAGGACCACGCGCTTAACGCCATCCGAACGGCGTTGGGAATCCAGGCCGTTACCAAAAGCCGCACCTTCGGCAAAGGGGCTACACTGAAAACCCGGTGCGGGATCAACACCGGCGAAATTGTTGTCGGCGCCGTCGGCACCTCGGACAGGCTGGTGTTCACCGTGCACGGCGACAACGTCAACATTGCCGCACGGTTGGAACCTTTGAACAAGAAATACGGATCCTACATTCTGGCCGGAGAAAATACTGAAAAGGCCTGCCGCGACGAGTGCGACTTTGAGCCAGTCGGTGAAGTCACCGTCCGCGGGCGGGCGACACCGACAAAAATTTTTACGGTAATAGGCTGATCGACCCCAAGGGCGTTACGCCCGAAGCACGCCGCCCGTTGCCTTTTCGACACTGGCCACCACTTTATCCCCAATGGCCTTGATTTCCGCATCGGTCAGGATCTTTTCGACCGGCTGCACAACCACGTTAATGGCCAGCGACTTCTTGCCGGTGTCCAGGTCGCCGCCATCAAAGACGTCAAACAACGAAACCTGCGCGATCAATTTCTTTTCCGCGCTCCTGGCGGCGCCGATAACCTGGGCGGCGGAAACATCGGCATCGACGACAAAGGCGAAGTCCCTTTCCACGGCGTGAAATTGGGGAAGGTCCAAATACGGCCGGGCCTTGCTTTTCTTGTCTTTGGCCTTCGGCAGGTTGTCGAAGAATATCTCGAACCCGGCGATTGGTCCGTTGACGTCCATGTCTTTCAG
>DASCOC010000233.1:0-2153 GCA_036011805.1 Rhodospirillales bacterium | reverse complement strand
CGCTGAAAGGCGATCAGGGAACGTAGATAGACGGGCATGGCGAACATCCTCCAAGCCAATTGTTCATGATACGTTCCTAGCATGTCTTTGCTCGCCTGTCATCAAGATTTTGCGGTACCGAACGGTGAGGGATAAGACTTTTGCGTTTCACGGCGTTAATTTCTCCCCATTTCATCCCTCAAGTCACCGCGATCTGGCGCGAGGCCTTGACCGTTTCGCCCTTGTCGTCGGTCCAGGTGAAATCGAAAGTCCCGCTTTCGGTGACCCTTGCGTGGAAAGCGAAATAAGGATTGGCGGCGATCGCCCGATGCATGTTGGCGCTAAATACCTCCTTGCCGTTGAAGGAACAGACGAACTTGTTGATGATCATGCGCGGGATCAGCTTGCCCGTTTTCTTATCCTTTCGAATCCCGGTCTCCATATCATGGAAAATCAGGGTCTTGATTTGGATGACCTCTCCCTTTTTGGCCGTCTCGGGGACCTTCATGCGTGGTTTTGTAATAGCCATGACCTTATAACTCCTTGCCCCCCGTTCAGCCGCCGCAGCCGCCGATGGTGACCTTGACCATCTTTTTGGTGAAATAGACGGAGCCGTCGCTCATCACCGCCGCCGCCACCACGTTCTGGGTCTTGTGCAGACGCATGCGCGTGGAAATAACGGCCTTGCCGACGCTCGGCGACAAGTTGAAGGTGACCACGCCGGGGCGCGGATTGCCTTCGGCGACGACATGCACCGCCTTGACATAGTTGGCCTCGGTCATCGGGCTGTCGATGGAAATGGTGATCGGCACGGTGTTGCCGTCGTCGGCGATTTCCGGCAATTTCAGGAACACTTTGCCTTCCTGGGCGGTGCCGCCGCCAGTTAACTTCGACAAAGCCCGCGCCGCCGTTTCCGGCGTCGCCAGGACGTGGCGCGAAAACAGACCGCTCCCGGCGATAGCCAAGGCGCCCGCCGCCGCCGCCCTCAACACGTCTCGGCGGCCCAACAGGGCGGATTTATTCGTATTTTCGGTCATTTTCTGTCTTCTCCTCATTCCAGGGCGCTATTTGCCAGGGTGCCGGATCAGTTCCTTGAGGGCGCCGCCAAGGCTCCCCTCCTCCAGGTACTTCAAGCCGATGAAGCCGCCCAGTATGATCGACAGGAGGGCGATGACGGAGCCCAGGGCCAACGTCGAAAGGCCGGTGATCCCCTGGCCGATGGTACAACCGAGGGACAACACCCCGCCGATGCCCATGATGGCGGCGCCGGCGAAATGGCGGATCATGTCGGCGGCATCGGTAAAGGCCTCGACGCGGAAGGTCTTGGTGGCGATCGCCGTCAGGCAAGAACCGGCGATGACGCCGCCAACCGCCGCGACGCCGAAATTTATGGTCGAGCCGGTGAAGGTCATCAGGTACTGGATGCTTTCGCCGGAGGGCGCGACGAAGGTGAAGGAAGCGAGCGGCGTCGGTTCGAAATCGTCGTAGCCGAGGACGCCGGTGATCCACCAGCCCAAAGGAACCAGGGCGCCGATGATCAGGCCGCCAATGATGTTGCCGGGCGAGGCGCGGAATTCCACGTCCTTGAAACAGTACGCCAGGATGGCGGCGGCGAAAACGGCGGTCACTGCCCAGCGCGTCCAATCGGTGTCGGCGCCGAGAACGGCGGCGGCCATATCGGCCATGCCCTGGGAATCGAGCCCGCTTTGCTTGAGATCGACATTGGCCAGGCTCTCCATCTCGACACGCGCCAGGCCGGTCAGTCCGCGCAAGGTCATATAGGCGAATATGCCCATGATGACGATCACCATCACCGATTTCAAATTGCCGCCGCCGATGCGGACCAGGCCTTTGTTGGCGCAACCGCCGGCCAGGGTCATGCCGAAACCGAACAAAAGGCCGCCGATGATGGCGCCCAGCCAGCCAAAGTTGGCGGTCAGGTAAATGGACTGATAAATATCGACGACTTTGAAGCCGTGCAGCGCCTGGGTGCCGATCATGGCCACCGCCATGGCCAGAAGCCAAGCACGGAAGCGCCGGAAATCCCCCATGAAAACGATATCGGACAAGGATCCCATGGCGCAGAAGTCGGTCCGGTTCGCCGTCGCCCCGAAAAGGATTCCGGCGGCGAACCCGGCGCTGGCGACGACAGTACCCACCGATAAATCTTCCAT
>DASCOC010000232.1:0-20742 GCA_036011805.1 Rhodospirillales bacterium | reverse complement strand
TATGATCCCTGCCGGGAGGCGGAATTGATCAGAAGCCTGATATTCGGCGTGTTGGCGGTGGTGTTGATGTTGTCGGGAGCGACACCGGCGGCCGCCTGCGGCGGTCGGGTCGAAATCCTGTTCTTCGATTCCGACGGCGACATCTTCGCCATCCGCAACAAGAGCGAGCCCAAGCTGGCGCTGGAATCGCTGGTGATCCGGCTGACCGGGTCCTATGGGCGGGTATTTTTCGATACCGATTTCGGCGGCCTCGGCGCCAACATGCCGACGAAATTCGCCGCGGTCTCAGATGTAGCCGGGGGCGAAGTCGGGTTTCAAGGCGCGACCCCGGTCGATGACGGCAGCGAAGTGGTGCTGTTGACGTTTTCCAAGTTTCTGCCTGGCCGCGAATTCATGTTTATGGTCGACGTCGACGACCGGTTGGAAGACTCTGAATTTGGCCAGGCCGTGGTCAGCGGGGCGGAGATTGAGGGTGCCGAGGCCGAGGCCGTTCTGATCATGCCCAGCGGCCATGCCGCCAAAGCCAAAGGCAACTTCGGCGACGACGGCCGGGCGTTGTTGAAAAGCGGCGTCTGCGCTTAGGTCTTTCCGGTGTGGGAGCGGTTAACTTTCAAGACAATCCATGCACTGGGCGGCGTGGGGGACGGCGTCCAGGCGGGCCTCGCCGACGGGCTCGCCGCAGGTGGAGCAGGTCCCGTAGACGCCGTTGTTGATGCGCTCCAGCGCCGCCTTGATCTGACCGATTTCGGTCAACGCCGCCTGGCCGAGCCTTTCCAGGACCTCGTCGCCCTCCATCTCGGTGGCGTTTTCCTCGAAATCGGGATTCGGGGTTTCCTTCAGCTCGGCATCGATCTCCCGCGCCGTTTGCATCAACTCGGCGATCCGGGCCTCGAGCCGTTGCTTGATTTTGTTGGTGTCGGTGATAGCGGCCTCCCACGGCTTTCCAGGGCTGAAAAGAGCATCTTCACGGGTATAATTTATGCCTGCGGGGGGTATCTTTCAACTCGGCTTCGCCTTGTCGGGCAGCGGGTGTTCTTCGGCATCCAGCGCGTCGGCGAGGCGGGCGGTGGCGGAACCGGGTTTCAGGGGCTGTTGCTGCGAGGCGTCGGGGGCCCAGCCGGTCAGGGTGATGATCTGAAAGGTCGCCGGGATGTTGCCGTCGTCGGTGGCGAACAATTCCGAATACCGCGCCGCCGCCGCCGCCAGGGTGGCGGGACGGGTAAATCCCTTGCGGCTTTGCATGGCGGCGTTGGTCTCGCCCATGGCGCGAAGATCGGCCATCAGGGCCATCGGGTCCGGATACATCACCGTGAGGGTGTCGCTATCGACCACCGGCAGCGCCAACCCGGCCCGTTGCAGCAAGCCGCCCAAATCGCGGACCTCGGCCATCGGGGATATTCTGGGGGACAAACCGTCCTCCTCCGCGATTTCGGCTTCTGTCAGCGCCTGGCGAAGCTCCGTTAAGGTGTCGCCGCCGAACATCGCGGCCAGCAACAGGCCATCGGGCTTCAGCGCCCGGCGCATTTGAATGAGCGCGCCGGGCAGGTCGTTGACCCAATGCAGCGACAGATTGCCGATAATCAGATCGAACACCGCGTCGGCGAACGGCAGTGCCTCCTCGTCGGCGGCGACGGCTAATCCTCCCGCCTCGGTTTCTGTCAAGGCGCTGGCGCGGGCCGCCATGACCTCGGACAAATCACATTGGACCAGGGTGTCGATGCCGCGTTCCTTCAACGCCCGGCCCATCCGCCCGGTGCGGCAGCCGAATTCCAGCGCCATAGGAAAGCTCCGGGTGACGTCGTCGAGCCGGTCCAACAGGCGCTCGGCGGATTCCCGAAACAGCAGGTCGCTGTCGTCTTTGCCCCCCATTGCGGCTCGGGCCCGGTGGCGGCGAACGGCGCGGCGGTTGAATACGGTGATCGAGTCGGTCATTAAAGGGTCCAAACTCACTCAATTTATGAGCTTTGGTTTGATCAGAAATGCCACGAGATTAGGAATTTGGCAGAAGGACATGTCTAACATATTCGAGGCCATAATGACGACATCTCGGGGCATTTCCGTCAAATCCCTTTCGGGACGGGGCTCTTTTATCGCCGGACGTCGTTGCGAAAACCTTGTGATGGGTGGCATCATGGCGGCTTTCGCGCCTGGTCCGGCGAAAAAATGGCTCCCGCGAAAGCCATGAATTGAGTGAATTTGGGCCCTAGATGTATGACACAGGGGGGCGGCACCATAAACACTTCCCATATCCGGCACATCGCCGGCCGGGCGCTGGATGTCCTGTTGCCGCCGCAATGCCCGTCGTGCAACGCCGCCGTCGAAAGCCCCGGCGTCTTGTGCGGGGCGTGCTGGCAGCAGATTGATTTCCTCACCGATCCGCAGTGTTCGGCCTGTGGGCTGCCGTTTGAATTCGACATCGACCCCGACACGGGTTCCGGCCCAACCGATGCGGTGCTGTGCGGGGCCTGCGTGCGCGAGCATCCACCGTTCCAACGCGCCCGCGCCGTCATGGTTTACGGTGACTTCAGCCGCAAAATCGTCCTCGCCCTCAAGCATGGCGACCGCACCGACACCGCGCCCGCCCTCGGCCGCTGGCTGGCCCGCGCCGGCCGCGCGCTGATCGACGACGCCGATATGATCGCGCCGGTACCGTTGCATTGGACGCGGCTGCTGGCGCGGCGCTACAACCAGTCCGCGTTGCTGGCCGGTGTCGTCGGCGAGGTATCGTCGGTGACGGTGGTGCAGGATTTGCTGGTGCGGAAAAAGCGGACGCCGTCGCAAGGGCGGATGGGTTGGTCGAAACGCCGCCGCAACGTCCAGGGTGCCTTCAAGGTCAACCCGGCCCGGCGCCAGGGCCTCGCCGGTCGTCACGTTCTTTTGATCGACGACGTATTGACTACCGGCGCCACCGCGCAAGCCTGCGCCAAAACCCTGCTCCGGGGCGGCGCCCAGGCGGTTGACGTTCTCACCCTGGCTAGGGTGGTGCGGGCCGCCGTTTGATCTCAGACCGGTTCCGGGCCTTTCATGACGGGCGTAAAATCACTATATAAAGCCCGCGCAACAGCAAACGACGAGGTGCCCGCCGTGGCCGAGATCGAAATTTACACGTCGCCCTTTTGCGGGTTCTGCCATGCCGCCAAGAAGCTGCTGGAAAAGAAGGGCGTCGCCTTTACCGAAATCGACGTCATGATGAGTTTCGGAAAACGCAAGGAAATGACCGAGCGCTCCGGCGGTAAGCGTTCGGTGCCGCAAATCTTTGTCGATGGCGAGCACCTGGGCGATTGCATGGAGATCATGGAGATGGATGCCGACGACGAACTCGACGCCCGGTTGGGGCTGTGAGGCTCTAATGACCGGCCCCTTTACCGTCGCCTGCGTGCAGACGACCTCCGGCCGCGAGATTGCCAAAAACATCGACGCCGCCGGCGCCCTGGTCACCGGCGCCGCCAAGGCCGGCGCCGATTTCGTGCTGCTGCCGGAAACCGTCAACCTGATGGAGAACAAGGGCAAGCTGCGCGCCGAAAAGATCACCAAAGGGGACGGCGACGGCGGATTGTCGGCGTTTCAGGAGATGGCGTCAGGCGCCGGCATCTGGCTGTTGGCGGGCTCCCTGGTGGTAAGGGGAGAGGATGCCGAGTCCGAGAAACCCAGGGCCGTCAACCGGTCCTTCCTGATTGACCCCGACGGTGCGGTCCAAGCCAGCTACGACAAGATCCACATGTTCGACGTCGATCTCGGCAATGGCGAGGTGCATCGCGAATCGAAAGCCTATGCCCCCGGCGATAAGGCGGTGACGGCGACGCTGCCGTGGGGGCGGCTTGGCATGACGGTCTGTTACGACCTGCGTTTCCCGCAGCTCTACCGGGCGCTGGCGAAAGACGGCGGCGCCGATTTCCTGTCGGTGCCGTCGGCCTTCACCCGGCCCACCGGCGAGGCCCATTGGCACGTGTTGTTGCGCGCCCGGGCCATCGAAAACGGCTGTTACGTTTTCGCCCCGGCGCAATGCGGCGACCATGAAAACGGCCGCAAGACCTATGGTCATTCGCTGATTATCAATCCCTGGGGCGACATTCTGGCCGACGGCGGCGAGGAGCCCGGCTTCATCACCGCCGAAATCGACCCGGCCGAGGTCAGCAAGGCGCGGACGACGCTGCCGTCGCTGACCCACGACAGGGCCTTTACTTAACCTTTTGAATGGACCGGATGCGGGGCGGGCTCACCGTCGTCGCGCTCGCTTGCGCCGACATCGTTGACGGCGCAGATGCGTTCCTTGACGCCGGGGATTTCCGCCGCCTCGTCTATACCGTGTTCATAGGCGACGATCTGCAGGCGGCCCCGGACCAGTTCCAGAAGCTCGCCGCTTTTTAACAGGTGGTCGGGGTTGCGGGGGCGGACGAAGGCCTCGTTACCGCGCGCGAAGGTTTCGTAGATCAGCACGCCGCCGGGGGCCAGCGCCCCGACAAGATCGTTCATCAACGGCCGGTGCAGGTAGTTAATGACGCAGACCCCGGCAAAGCTGCGGCCATCAAGGGCACCGCCGGCGGCGAACGGGGCGGGCTCGCCTTCCAGGTCGGCCTCGATGATTTCGGCGCCTTCCAGGCCTGCAAGCCCGGAGACATCGCGGTCGATGGCGGTTACCGCGTGGCCGAGGCGTTGCAGGTGGTGGCTATGGCGCCCGCCGCCCGCCGCCAGGTCCAGCACCGCGCTTTTTTCGGGAATTAACGGGGCAAACCGCCTGACCCAGGGCGACGGCTCGGTGATCCGCAGGTGGCGGCTCCGGGTTTCCGCATCATTAGGGGAATTTGGGTTTTTCATTTCTTAACCGTTTTATTCTATGCCTTTGGTCAGTATAACCGTTAAGATAAGAAAGTATCCCCGCGACCCGAGTGAGGATGGCCGAAAGCCATGATTCTTTACCAGTTGAAATGTCATCGGGGCCATGCCTTCGAGGCTTGGTTCCTCAACGGCGCCACCTACGACAGCCAACAGGCGTCGGGTGACGTGTCGTGCCCGCATTGCGGCACCACCGGCGTCAGCAAAGCGCCGATGGCGCCCAATATTTCCCGTGGCCGTTCCGGTTCATCTCAGGATCTCAAATCCGAATACCGGGCCCAGGAAGTGGCGGCGAAGATCCTCGAAGCCGTCGACGGCTTGCGCGAGGAGATCGAGGAGAACTGCGATTACGTCGGTGACGAATTTGCCGAGGAAGCCAAGCGCATCCATTTTGGTGAATCCGAAGAACGCGGCATCTACGGCGAGGCCACCGAAGAAGAAGCCGACGATTTGGACGATGAGGGTGTCGAGTTTTTCCGCTTTCCCTCAACCCGCCGCCGCAACGACTAAACCCGAAAATCCTTCCTTCAAGCCGCCTGTTGGGCGCGGCGTTTTAGCCGTAGCCACAACGCCGCCAACACGGCAACGGTGATCGGTCCGATGGCGGCGTAGTTGACGGCGTTCCAGTCGAGGAAATAAAGAATCGTCCCCGACGTCAGCGACGCCAGGGCGACGGTCCCGAACACCATAAAATCATTCAGCGCCTGGACCTTGCCCATCTCGGCAGGTTCGTAGGTTTCCGTCAGCAGGGTCGAGGCCCCGATGTAGGTGAAGTTCCAGCCCAGGCCAAGGGCGAACAGGGCCAGCCAGTAATGGACCAAATCGGCGCCTGACAGGGCGGAAACGATGGCGCAGCCCAGCATGACCGTGCCGCCCAGCATCACCCGGACGACGCCGATGCGCTGGATCAAGGTGCCGGTAAAAAACGCCGGCGCGAACATCGCCACCATGTGCCATTGAATGACAAAGGTCGCGTCGCTAATGATAAAGCCATGGCCGACCATGGCCAGCGGCGTCGCCGTCATCAGCAGGTTCATCACCCCGTAGCCGATCATGCCGACCACCACGGCGACGATCAGCGCCGGCTGGCGGACGATGGTGCTTAAGCTCCGCCCGCTTTCCAGGCGCTCGTCCTCGCCGGGGGGCGGAATGTCGAGGAAGGCCATTAACGCCATGCCGGCAATCACCAACCCGCAGAGAACGACGAAAGCCCCCAGAAACGGCGTCGCGGGGAACAGGTCGTGACTCCGTTTCGCCAACTCCGGCCCCAGCAACGCCGCAACGATGCCACCGGAAACCACCCAGGATATCGCCCGGCTTCTGAAACTGGCGGCGGAAACATCGGCGGCGGCGAAACGTAAATATGAGGAAAACCCGGCGTTCATGCCGAATATAAACATGCCGAAACAGAATAACCAGAAACTGGAAATCGTCAGCGCGTAAGAGGCGATGGCGGCGCCGGTGAGGCCGAGCAGGTTTCCTAAGATGAATCCGGCCCTGCGCCCGATGCGCTTCATCAGCAACGATGCCGGAATGGTGGACAGCGTCGATGCGATGACGACGGCGGAAATGGGCAGGGTCGCCAAGGCCTTGTCTTCGGCGATGGTGGCGCCGACCAGGCCGCCGAGGATAATCTGCATCGACATCCCGCTCATGAACAGCGCCTGGCAGGCAGCCAGAATGCCGACATTTTTATAATCACGCGATAATGTCATGGTTGGGGCCTATTAAAACCGAATCGCCCTAACGCTTGACGCCGAAGGCCAGGTAATTGACGTCCAGGTCCTGGCTCAGGCGCCAGTCGCGTTCGATGGCGGCGTAGGTCATGCCTTTAAGGTCGGTGATCTGGATGCCGTGGGGTTCCAACCCCGACGCCAATTCCGACGGGCGAACGAACTTGCGCCAATCATGGGTACCGACCGGCAGCCACCGGAGCACGTATTCGACGCCGATTTTCGCCAACGCCAGCGATTTCAGGGTCCGGTTCAGGGTCGATAGCACCATCGCCCCGCCGGGACGGACCAGGCCCGCCGCCGCGGTAAGGAAAGCGTCCAGGTTGGCGACGTGCTCGACCACTTCCATATTGAGAACGACGTCATAGCGGCCCTTCTCCGAACCCTCCCCTTCCAAAGCTAGGTCTTCCGGTAACCGGTGGCGGTAATCGATGTCCAGGTCCGATTGTTCGGCGTGGTGGCGGGCGACATCGATATTTTTCTGGCCGGCGTCGATGCCGGTCATGGTGGCCCCCAGCCTGTGCATCGGTTCCGCCAGCAGGCCGCCGCCACATCCGATATCGATGATGTCGAGGCCGTCCAGCGGGGCGGCGTCCAGGGGGTCGCGGCCGAAATGGCTGGCGATATGATCGCGGATAAATTCCAGGCGTACCGGGTTGAGCTTGTGCAGCGGCGCGAAGTCGCCTTTGGGATCCCACCAAGCCTCGGCGATAGCGGTGAAACGGGCAATTTCGTCCGGCGATGCCGTTGACGGCGCCGGGGATGCTTTATTCCGGTTTTTAATCGTTGCCGCTTGAGCCATGGGTGGCTTGCCTCTGTTCACTCTAATAGCGTATGTATGCGCCGATTAACGCCTGAAAACCAATTAAGTTTTTGAATCTATATTGTTATGGCCAGAATCGTACAAAAATTCGGCGGTACATCCGTTGCCGATATCGTCAGGATCAAGGCCGTTGCGGCCACCGTCAAGCGTGAGCTCGACGACGGCCATCAGGTCTGCGTGGTGCTGTCGGCGATGGCCGGGGTCACCGATCAGCTTGTCGGCTATGCCGCCGATGCCGGCGGCGCCCATTATTCGCCGGAATATGACACCGTGCTGGCCACCGGCGAACAGGTGACGGCCGGGCTGTTGGCGCTCAGCCTTCAGGAAATGGGCGTCGAATCGCGCTCGTGGCTGGGCTGGCAGATTCCCATTCGCACCGATGGCGTCCATGGCCGCGCGCGGATCGAAAAGATCGAGATCGAAGGGCTCGAGGAAACCTTCGACGACAACAGCGTGCCGGTGATTGCCGGTTTTCAGGGGCTTGGCCCCGACGGCCGGGTGACCACGTTAGGGCGCGGCGGCACCGATACCACCGCCGTCGCCGTCGCCGCCGCGCTCGGCGCTGATCGGTGTGATATCTATACCGACGTTGATGGGGTTTACACCACCGATCCCCGGATCGTCGCCAATGCGCGTAAACTTGAGAAAATAACGTACGAGGAAATGCTGGAAATGGCGTCGTTGGGCGCCAAGGTTTTGCAAACACGGGCAGTGGAAATGGCGATGAAAACCCGCCAGCGTCTGCATGTTCGATCCAGCTATTCCGATGTCCCTGGAACCCTTGTTGTCGATGAGGATGAAATCGTGGAACAGGAATTGGTTAGCGGAATTGCCTACAGCCGGGACGAGGCCAAGATCACCCTCGTTCAGGTCGACGATAAACCCGGTATCGCGGCGGCCATCTTCGGGCCGCTGGCGGATGCCAGCATCAATGTTGATATGATCGTTCAGAACGTCTCGGCCGACGGCAAGGCGACGGACCTGACGTTCACCGTGGCCAAGGCCGACCTCGACCGCGCCGTTGAGACCGTTGAGGCCAGGAAGGACGATTTGAATTACGTCGATTTGTTGTCGGATTCCAACGTCGTCAAGATTTCGGTGATCGGCGTCGGCATGCGCAGCCATGCCGGCGTCGCCCAACGGATGTTCGAAACCCTGGCTGAAAAAGGCATCAACATACAGGTGATTTCAACCTCGGAAATCAAGGTTAGCGTGCTGGTCGCCGAGGACTATACGGAATTGGCGCTTCGGGCGCTGCACACCGCTTATGGGCTCGATGCCGAATAAAGACCATCGCGCTTGAAGTCCTTTGCCCAGTCGTGGGATCATTCCGCACCCAATTTTGGGAAATTTGTGATTAGAACATATGGCTTCTCCTGAACAGGCAGATATTAGCAATAAAGAGGGCGAACAAAACAGCGCCACCGGCGTCGGCGCGCTCCTGAAAGCCTCGCGCCTGCGGATCGGCGATGATCTTCGCCAAATCGCCAATATTCTCAAGATTCGCTACGTCTACCTGGAAGCGATCGAGGATGGCCGCTTCGAGGACCTTCCCGGCCACACGTATTCCATGGGGTTCGTGCGCGCCTATGCCGAACACTTGGGCCTCGACAGCGACGAGGTCATTCGGCGCTTCAAAAATCAAGTCGTTGGCGAACACCCGGAACCATCCCTAGAATTCCCCGAGCCGTTCCCTGAGATGGGCATTCCCCGCGGCGCCATTATCTTCATCGGGATTCTGGTGGCGGCCGTGGCCTATGGCGTCTGGTACGTGAATACCTCCAAGGACGGGTTTATTGCCGATCTGATTACGCCGGTTCCGGAACGCATGGCCGAACAGGCCGCCGGCGGCGGTCAGCCGAAGGAAGCCGCCCCTGAGGTCGTGGCGAAGACGGAACCGAAACCTGAAATGCCGGTTGTCACACCAACGGAAACAGCAACCGTAACCGCCACCGCTACCGCAACAGTAACCGCAACAGAAACTGCAACTGAAACAGCGGCGGAAACACCGGCCCCGGCACTAGAAACGGCGTCTACACCGGAACCTTCTCAAGCCCCAGAAACCCCGGTGTCCCCGGAACCCCCAATAACCCCGGAAGCCATGGTACCCGCTGAAACCGTGGCGCCGACGCCCGAGGCCGCGCCTGAACCGGTCCCGGTGGAAATTTATTCCCCCGAACTTATCGCCGCCCCAGTTGAGGCATCCCCGGCGCCAACACCCGCCCCACCTGTATCCACGCCGGCCCCGGAACCCGTTGCCCCGATTGAAACAGCGGCGACCCCGGAACCGGCGCCGGCCCCGGAACCCGCGCCAACCCCCGAAGTTGCACCAACGCCTGTGGTCCCGGTTGACGCTCCCAGCGCGCCCAGCGTCGTGCCCATGGATATGATTCCGCCGGCCGCCCCGGCTTCAACCACGGCGACAAGTACACCGGCCAGCCAACCGGCGACGGATACTCAAACCGCGGCCCTGCCCGCCGCGGCCCCGAAGGCCGAAACAACGCCGGCATCGTCCGGTGGCCAAAATCGAATCGTCGTTCGTGCTAAAATGAACAGCTGGATTCAGGTTCGCGATGATACCGTTAACGAACTGCTGGTGACCCGGCTGCTGAGGGCCGGTGACAGCTACGCCGTGCCCGACCGTTCGGGGTTGAAACTTTCCACCGGCAATGCCGGCGCCCTGGAAATCCTGGTTGATGGTGAGGCGGTGCCGTCCATCGGCGGTGAGGGAACGGTGCGCCGCAACGTCTTCTTGGACGCCGACAAGCTCAAGGCGGGAACGGCGGCTGGTGAATGAGCGCCCATGAATAAGGAATCGGCAAGGTGACGTCTGATGCGAATAATTTAGGGACGCGGCGCAACAGCATCCCGGTGACCGTTGGGTCCGCGACAGAGGGTTCCGTGACCATCAGCGGCGACGCCCCGGTGGTGGTGCAATCCATGACCAACACCGATACCGCCGATGTCGCCGGGACCGTGGACCAGGTCGAGGCGCTGGCCCGGGCCGGATCCGAACTGGTGCGGGTCACCGTCGACCGGCCGGCGGCGGCGAAAGCGGTTCCCCATATCCGCGACGAATTGGACAAGCGCGGCGTTGATGTCCCGCTGATCGGCGATTTCCATTACATCGGTCATAAGCTGCTCGAGACCAATCCGGCCTGCGCCGAGGCGTTGGCCAAGTACCGGATCAATCCGGGTAATGTCGGCTTCAAGGAAAAACGCGACAGCCAGTTTTCGTCGATGATCGAAACGGCGCTCAAATATGACCGCCCGGTCCGCATCGGCGTCAACTGGGGCAGCCTGGACCAGGACCTACTGGCCCGCCTGATGGATGAAAACGCCGCCTTGGCCGAGCCTAAGGAGCTTCCCGAAGTGACGCGCCGGGCGCTGGTCGCATCGGCCCTGGAAAACGCCGCCCGGGCCGAGGAGTTGGGCATGGGCGCGGACAGGATCGTGCTGTCGTGTAAGGTCAGCGATGTCCAAAGCCTGATCGCGGTCTACGCGGACTTGGCGGCATCTTGTCAATATGCGTTGCACCTGGGGCTGACCGAGGCCGGCATGGGTTCGAAAGGGATCGTTGCCTCGACCGCGGCGATGGCGGTGCTGTTGCAGAATGGCATCGGCGACACCATCCGGGTGTCATTGACCCCGGAACCCGGCGGCGATCGGACCCGCGAGGTCATCGTCGCCCAGGAAATTTTGCAAACCATGGGGCTTCGTTCGTTTACGCCGTTGGTGACGTCGTGTCCCGGTTGTGGCCGCACGACCAGCACCGTGTTCCAGGAATTGGCGGAAAAAATTCAGCGCCATGTCCGTGACCGCATGCCCGAATGGCGTGAGGCCTACGAAGGGGTAGAGGACATGGACCTGGCGGTGATGGGTTGCATCGTCAACGGGCCGGGCGAAAGCAAGTACGCCGATATCGGAATCAGCCTGCCCGGCACCGGCGAGGAACCGGCGGCGCCGGTGTTCGTCGACGGTAAAAAGACGGTGACCCTGCGCGGCCCGAACATCGCCGAGGAATTTCAGAAGATTGTCGATGACTACGTCGATAGCCATTATAAACGCCGCAGCGGAAAGGCCGACCCGTCAACGCCGTCGGCCGCCGCCCAGTAGTGAGCTAGAGCTTCATGTCGGATTTGCAGCCGGTTCGCGGCACCCATGACATTCTGCCCGAAGAACACCGCCGCCACCGCTTTGTTGGGGATACGGCGTCAGCCATTGCCGCGCTTTACGGTTATGAAGAAATCTCGACGCCGATTTTCGAGGCCACCGACGTTTTCAGCCGCACCCTGGGCGAGACGTCCGACGTTGTGACCAAGGAAATGTACAGCTTTGAAGACAAAGGGGGAGGGTCGGTGACACTGCGCCCCGAATATACGGCGGGGGTGGCGCGGGCGTTTATTTCCGGCGGCCTGGCCCAGAACCTGCCATTAAAGTTTTTTTGCCGGGGGCCGATGTTCCGCTACGAGCGGCCGCAAAAAGGCCGCCAGCGCCAATTCCACCAAATCGATGTTGAATTGTTGGGCGTCGCGGACCCCCTGGGCGATATCGAGATTATTGCCCTCGGCGCTCATATCCTCGAAGCCTTGGGGGTGCTGGATAAGGTGACGTTGCAACTCAACACGCTTGGCGATTCCGCAAGCCGAGAGGCTTATCGGGGGATGCTGGTCGATTATCTGGAAGGCTTCCGCGATAAGCTATCCGAAGACAGCCGGGCGCGGCTGGAACGCAACCCGCTTCGAGTCCTGGATTCCAAGGATGAAGGCGACCGGGCGATCATCGCCGATGCGCCGAAGCTGACTGATCACCTCAACGAGGCGTCCAAGACTTTTTTCGATGACGTGAAAAAAGGGCTGACGTCTGCGGGAATATCCTACGAGATCAACCCGGCCCTGGTGCGGGGACTCGACTACTACTGTCACACGGCGTTTGAGTTTGTCACCGATACGCTCGGCGCCCAGGGCACGGTACTGGCCGGCGGGCGTTACGACGGGCTGATTGAAGCCATGGGCGGGCCTTCGACTCCGGGCATTGGCTGGGCTGCCGGCGTCGAGCGGTTGTCGATGATGATCGCCGAGCCGCCGCCCGCATCCCGGCCGGTCACCATCATCCCGGTCGGTGACGAAACCAAGGACCTGGCGCTGGCCATTGCCCAGCAATTGCGTCATGCCGGTTTTACCATTGATTTAGGGTTCTCGGGCAACCTCAAGAAACGATTGAACCGGGCCAACAAGGCCAATGCCATTGCCGCTGTCATCATCGGCGAGGACGAACTGGCGAAGGGGGTGGCTATGGTCAAAGATATGGAAATGGGCGAGCAGACGGAAGTACAGCTTTCTGAGCTTGAGGATCACCTCGCCCAATACCGGTAGCGACGGCCATGGCGGACACCGAAACAAATATCCCTATGCCGATGGTGGTCGGCGCCAATCACCGCTCCTCCTCGATGAGCATCCGCGATCGCCTGTTTGTCGAAGATGCCCAGGTTCCCGGCGTCTTGGAAAAGCTGCGCGACGCCGGGCTCAAAGAGGCGATGGTGCTGTCGACCTGCGACCGGGTCGAAATCCAGGCGGTTCACGATGACCCCATCGAGGCCGCCAAACGCATCATCAATATCTTTGCCGAGCACGCCGAGTTGAAACCGGAAGACCTGGACGGGCAGACCTACACGCTAACCGGTGATGAGGCCGTCCGGCAGATTTTCCGGGTCGCCGCCTCTTTGGACAGCCTGGTCGTCGGCGAACCCCAGGTCCTGGGTCAGGTCAAATCATGCCACCGCATGGCCGCCGATGCGGGGATGACCGGGACCAGTCTCGAAGCCATCCTGCAGGCCGCCTATGCCGCTTCCAAACGGGCGCGAAACGAAACCAAGATCGGCGAACGCCCGGTCAGTATTGCCGCCGCCGCCGCACGGCTGGCCCAAGACCTGCACGGCGATCTCAAAAAACGGTCCGGGTTGTTGATCGGCACCGGTGAAATGGGTGAATTGGTGGCCGGCGCCATGATCGAGGACGGCTTAGGCGATCTCAGCGTCGTTCACACCACCGCCGCCCGGGCCGAGGCGCTGGCCCGGGAATTAAATTGCCATGTCGGTGACTTTGATGATCTGGGGCGGCTGCTGGACGAAGCCGATATCGTGCTGACGGCGCTTGGTTCGCGCCGCCATGTGGTGACGTCGGACATGATGCAGGTGGCCATCCATCGCCGCCGCCGCCGTCCGGTGTTCCTGGTCGATACCTCGCTTCCCGGTGACATCGACCCGGCCATCAACCGCATCGACGAAGCCTTTCTGTATGATCTGGCCGACTTGGAGAGGGTGGTCATGGACGGCCGGGCGACGCGGGAATCCGAAGCCGAGATCGCCGGCGGAATTGTCGATGCCGAGGTCGAAAGTTTTCTGCGCGGGCGCGCCGAGAGGGACGCGGTGCCGGCGCTGGGGGATTTGCGCGGTCATTTCGAAGACGTTCGCCAACAGGTGCTGTCGGAAGCCGGTGACGATGCCGAAAAAGCGACCCGGCTTTTGGTCAACCGGCTTTTGCATAAACCGTCCGAAGCCATGCGGGGTGAGGCGGCATCCGGCGGTGGCTGGGCGGCGGCGGAAGATATGATCCGGCGCCTGTTCGGTCTTGGTGGTAAAGCCGGGGGGGATAAAGCCGCGGGGGATAAAGACGCGGGGGATAAAGCCGCGGGGGACAAGGATCAATGAGCCTGGACGAAAACCTGGACCGGGTGCTGGCCCGTCACCAAGAACTGGAAGCCCTGATGTCCAGCGCAGACCCGCCATCGGCGGATGCGTTCGCCAAGCTGTCCAAGGAATATGCAGACCTGACCCCGGTGGTCGAGGCCATAACCGAGATCAACAAGGCCAAGGACGAAGCCATCGATTTGGCGGCAATGATCGCCGATGCCGACAGCGATGCCGAAATGAAGGCGCTGGCGGAACAAGAATTCGCCGAGCTCAACGAGACCATCCCGAACCTGGAAAAGCGGCTACAGGTGATGTTGCTGCCCCGGGACGCCGCCGACGCCAAAAATGCCATCTTAGAGGTTCGCGCCGGCACCGGCGGCGACGAGGCCGGGTTGTTCGCCGCCGACCTGTTCCGCATGTATCAGCGGTACGCCGAGTCGAAGAAATGGAAGTTCGAATTGATGAGCCTGAACGAGACCGGCATCGGCGGCTACAAGGAAGCCTTCGCGGTGATTTCCGGGCGCGGGGTTTTTGCCCGCCTGAAGTTTGAATCCGGTGTCCATCGTGTGCAACGGGTGCCGGAAACCGAATCCGGCGGGCGTATTCACACCTCGGCGGCGACGGTGGCGGTGATGCCCGAGGCCGAGGAAGTCGATATCAAGGTCGAGGATAAGGACCTGCGCATTGACGTCTTCCGGGCCTCGGGTCCCGGTGGTCAATCGGTCAACACCACCGACAGCGCCGTTCGCATCACCCATCTTCCAACCGGGATCGTGGTCTCGCAGCAGGATGAAAAGTCACAGCACAAGAACCGGGCCAAGGCGATGCGGGTATTGCGGTCGCGCCTCTATGACGCCGAACGCCAAAAGGTCGATGACGAACGCGCCGCCGCGCGAAAAAGCCAGGTCGGTTCCGGCGACCGGTCGGAACGCATCCGCACCTATAATTACCCCGAACGCCGGGTCACCGACCACCGCATCAACCTGACCCTGCACAAGCTGAATAGCGTGATGAACGGCGATTTGGAGGAGTTAATCGACCAGCTCAGCGCCGATGATCAGGCCCGCAGGCTGACGGAACTGTCGTGATGGCCGGCACGCTTGGTGATGTGCTTGATAATTCCCTCGGCGGAGCCTTGGCCGCCGCCGCCGGGCGGCTTATTGCTGCCGGCATCGAAAGCGCCCGCCTGGACGCCCGGTTGCTGGCTTCCCTGGCCCTGGGTTGGGAACAGGGGCGGGTTCTTTCCCACCCCGAGCATTCCCTCAGCCCCGAACAACACCAAGCCCTCGATACCCTGGTGGCCCGCCGAGAGGCGCGTGAGCCAATGGCCGCAATTACCGGGCAATGCGAATTTTGGAGTCTGGACTTCACCGTCACCAAAGACGTCCTGGTGCCGCGCCCGGATTCCGAAACCCTTGTCGAAGCGGCGCTGGCCTTTCTCACCAACTCGGGCAAGGACCGCGACGCCGAATTGGAGATCATCGACTTCGGCACCGGCACCGGGTGTCTGTTGCTGGCGTTGTTATCGGAATTGCCGCGGGCGCGTGGGCTTGGCGTCGATCTATCCGAGGCCGCCCTCGACGTCGCCGCCGGCAATGCCGGGCGCTTAAATCTGGACGGACGGGCGCGGTTCCAACGCTCTGATTGGGATGGTGATGTTGACGCAGTTGAAGGCGGGCGGTTTGACCTGGCCGTCGCCAACCCGCCTTATATCGCGGACCCGGAATTTGATGGCCTTGAGCCCGAAATCGCCCGGTATGAGCCTCGCCTGGCGCTTTCCGGCGGCGCCGACGGGCTCGATTGTTATCAAAAGCTCGCCCCCGGCCTCAGCCGGTTGTTGAAGCCCGAAGGCCGCACTTATTTGGAGATCGGCGCCACCCAGGCGGATGCGGTAAGCCGGATTCTCCGCCGCCACGAATTGGAAACCGTTTGTATTCACAAAGACTTGTCCGGGTTGCCCCGGGTTATCGAGGCGGCTAAAGAATTTTGAGAAAAAGGTTGGAATTATGGCGCTTAGCGTCTACCTTTCACGGGTTAGGCAGACGTTTTGCCGCAGGGGGTCCATACGCAAAGGCGATGCCGATCCCTATCATTTTCCCACGCTG
Organism: Rhodospirillales bacterium; assembly: GCA_036011805.1. Lineage (GTDB taxonomy): Bacteria > Pseudomonadota > Alphaproteobacteria > Rhodospirillales > Casp-alpha2 > Casp-alpha2. The sequence goes on along the minus strand of DASCOC010000232.1, from coordinate 4,557 downwards.
AAATCGTTTCTCCGCGTTTGTTGTATTTAGGAGAGTCGGTTATGCCGGTCCGGGCCGTTGTACGGACTAATGTTGGCGGGGATTGTCAGGCACTCTAATAAAGCCAAGGTGACATGAAACAACAAGGTTCCAATAATAGACGCTCGCGTTCCCGAGGCGGCGGAAAACGGAGTTCCGGCGGTGGCGGAGGCGGCGGTAGGAATAGCTTCGAAAGCAACGGTCCCGACGTCAAAATCCGCGGCTCCGCCCAGCAAGTGCAGGAAAAGTACCTGACCTTGGCCCGTGACGCGAGTTCGTCCGGGGATTGGGTTTCGGCCGAGGCGTATTACCAGTACGCCGAACATTATCATCGGATATCCAATACCGATGGCGGCAAAGGCCAAGGACAGTCGCAAGGCCAGAAACAGAACCAAGGCGGCGGCAACACCAAGACGCAGGAACCCCGTGTGGCTCAAAACGCATCGTCTGGTTCCGATAAAAAAGCCGACAAAGGGGAAGCGGAAGTCATCGATACCTCCCCGGCGGCGCTGGCCGCGGCCGTTGCCGATCGCGAGTCTCAGGAAGCCGATGCGCCGAAAGCCGCTAAGGCCCCCGCTAAGGCCCCCGTTGAGGCCGTCGTCGAGGCCGCTACCGAGACCGAGACCGAGCCCGCTCCCGAAAAAGCCGCCTCCTAAATCAAACGTCTTTCTATTTGGCTTATTCCGCCAGGGTAAGGCTGTCGCCCGTGGCGATGTCGCCGCCTGTGGTAACGGTGGCGTATACGCCCATGTCAATATGGCCGAAGCCGCGCTGCAAGTCCTTCACCAGATTAAGGTCCCGTTCCCCCGTTTGCGGATCGACGCTGGTGGCGGCGCAGCGGTCGATGCGCGCCGTCACGGTCAATGTCGCCCCGCCCAGCGATATTTTCCTATCCAGCCATTGAAATTCTTGCCACGGCTCCAGACCGTCCAGATAAACATTGCCGCGAAAACGCAGCGGATCGATGGCGGCGCCGGTCACCCGTTCCAGGTCCTTGACGCTGGCGGGATTGATGAATGAAACGACGGCATTCCGGTGATCGGACAACGTCCTTGCGGGTTCCGCCTCGACAAGCTTCGGGCGGCCTCTGGCCTCGTCCCCCATGTAGGCGGCGAAGAATTCCTCGATCATGGCACGGCCGACGGGCGTGGTGATGTTGCCCTTGGCGACGGGCTTGCCGCCTCGCTCGATCACCAGGATGCCGCCCTCCGGGTCGAAGGCGGTTTTCAGCTTTGCCAATTTTTCATTGCGCATAAGCATCAGGAAGAAGGTTTTTTCCCTCCAGCCGATGGTCGGACCGTCGGTGGGCGTCGTGCCCAGGGTCATGGCGAAACGCCGGTCGCCGGGCAGCGCCAATCCTTCGCCAAGAATCACGGATTCCATAATCTCGGGGCTCAGTCCCTTGACCGGATAACGGTATATTTTGGCAACGGTGATGGTCATGGGGGCGAAGATTGCTCTGGATATCGCCGTCCGTCAACGGCGGAACGCTTGCAGAACCGGTCTTTTAAACCATATTTAGGGGTATCCGGTTTGGAAAACGGTTTGAAGACGATGGAATTTGAAAATTATACCGAACGCGCCCGCGGGTTCATTCAATCCGCCCAGACCTTGGCGCAGACCTCTGATCATCAGCAGTTGACGCCGCTGCATCTATCCAAGTGCCTGCTCGATGACAAGGAAGGCCTGGCGGCAAACCTGATCGCGGCCGCCGGCGGCGACCCCAAAAAGGCGTTGACCGCGACCAAGGCGGAACTGGACAAGCTGCCCAAGGTCGAAGGCCCCGGCGCCGGACAGGTTCACCTGGCGGCGGAAACGGCAAAGCTGTTTGAGCAGGCCGAACAGATCGCCGAGAAATCGGGCGACAGTTTCGTCACCGCCGAAAAATTGCTGCTCGCCATCGCTCTCTCGGGGGGAAGCACGGCGGCGGGAAACCCGGCGGCCAAGGTGCTTAAAGAGGCCGGCCTCACCCCGCAGAACCTGAACAGCGCCATTGATGATTTCCGCCAGGGCCGGACGGCGGATTCCCGTACCGCTGAAGACAATTACGATGCGCTCAAGAAATATGCCCGCGACCTGACCGAGGCCGCCGCCGAAGGGAAGATCGACCCGGTCATCGGCCGCGACGAGGAAATCCGCCGGACCATCCAAGTGTTGTCGCGGCGAACCAAGAACAACCCGGTTCTGATCGGCGAGCCCGGCGTCGGCAAGACCGCCATTATCGAAGGCCTGGCCATTCGAATCGTCCAGGGCGATGTTCCCGAAAACCTGAAAACCAAACGGTTGATGGCGCTGGACCTGGGCGCGCTCGTCGCCGGAGCCAAGTTCCGGGGCGAGTTCGAGGAACGCCTGAAGGCGGTGTTGGGGGAGGTCACGGCGTCGGATGGTGAAGTGATTCTTTTTATTGACGAAATGCACACCATCGTCGGCGCCGGCGCGGCGGAAGGCTCCATGGATGCATCGAACCTGCTGAAACCGGCCTTGGCCCGTGGTGACCTGCACTGCGTCGGGGCGACGACGCTGGACGAATACCGCAAGCACGTTGAAAAGGACGCCGCCCTGGCGCGGCGGTTCCAGCCGGTGTTCGTGTCCGAGCCGAGCGTCGAAGACACCATTTCGATCCTGCGCGGCATCAAGGAAAAATACGAGTTGCACCATGGGGTGCGGATTTTGGATTCATCGCTGGTCTCTGCGGCGATGCTCGGCAACCGCTATATCTCCGACCGCTTCCTGCCCGACAAGGCCATCGACCTGATGGACGAAGCGTCGTCGCGGCTTCGCATGGAGGTCGATTCCAAGCCCGAGGAGATCGACGAGCTCGACCGACGCATCATCCAATTGAAGATCGAGCGCGAGGCGCTGAAGAAAGAGACCGACAAGGCGTCGAAAGACCGGCTCAAGACCTTGGAAAAAGACTTGGACGGGCTCGAGGGTGAATCCAAAATCCTGACCAAACAATGGGAATCGGAAAAAGGCGCCTTGGCCGACGTTACCAAGGTCAAGGAAGAGCTCGACCGCGCCCGCATCGCCCATGAGCGGGCCTTGCGCGAGGGCAAATTGGAAGAAGCCGGTGAGCTGCAATACGACCTGATCCCGCGTCTGGAAGCCGAAATCGCCAAGGCCGACAACGCCGAGCACGACGATGGCGCGCTGATGGTCGAAGAAGCGGTGACGCCGGAGCACGTCGCCCATATCGTGTCGCGCTGGACCGGAATCCCGGTCGACAAGATGCTGGAAGGCGAACGCGCCAAGCTGCTGCACATGGAAGAAAGCCTGCGCGACCGCATCGTCGGCCAGGAAGAAGCGCTCGCCGCCGTTTCCGACGCCGTCCGCCGGGCCCGCGCCGGGCTCCAGGATACCTCGCGGCCGACCGGCTCGTTCATGTTCTTAGGGCCCACCGGGGTCGGCAAGACCGAATTGTGCAAGGCGCTGGCCGAATTCCTGTTTGACGACGAACACGCCATGGTCCGCATCGATATGTCCGAATACATGGAAAAACACTCCGTCGCCCGCCTGATCGGGGCGCCGCCGGGATATGTCGGCTATGACGAGGGCGGCGCCTTGACCGAAGCCGTCCGCCGCCGGCCCTATCAACTGGTACTGTTCGATGAGATCGAAAAGGCGCACCCGGACGTGTTCAACGTGCTGCTTCAGGTCTTGGATGATGGCCGCCTCACCGACGGCCACGGGCGCACCGTCGATTTCCGCAACACCCTGATCATCATGACCTCGAACCTGGGCGGCGATATCCTGGCAGCACAGGAAGAAGGCCACGATTCCGAAGAAGCCCGCGACCAGGTGATGGAGGTTGTCCGCGCCACGTTCCGCCCCGAGTTCCTTAACCGGCTCGACGAAACCATCCTGTTCCACCGGCTGTTCCGCGAACACATGGACGCCATCGTCGAAATTCAACTCGGCCAATTGCAGGACCTGTTGGCCGACCGCAACCTCAGCCTCAACCTGGACAAGGCGGCCACCGCCTGGCTCGCCGATCAAGGTTACGATCCGGTGTTCGGCGCGAGACCATTAAAGAGGGTGATCCAGAAATCGCTGCAAAATCCGCTGGCGTCGCTGATTTTGGAAGGCCGCATCATCGACGGCGAAGAGGTCAAGGTGTCGGCCGGTCCCGACGGCCTGACCCTGAACGGCATCAAGGCGGAAGCGGCGTAAAGCCGTAATCCCTATTTTGAAAACCCGTCCGGGTTGTTACAGGCTGGATTTTCCGCTTGTTTTACGTGTACCCTATTTACAGTTGCTTTCTTAGCGAGAGTGCCGCCAAGAGCGCTCGTGAGGGCAGTCCTATCTTTATGCTTAAAATTGGGAGGGCGCGATGGTCTATCAATTCAAGAATTTGGTGTTTGAAGGTGGCGGCGTGAAAGGAATCGCCTACGTCGGTGCCATGACGTAGGGCTTGACGTAGGCCGGCGCCATCAGCTTCACCTCGTGCCCCAGCGCCCGGAGCTCGCGTGCCCAGAAGTGGCTCGTGGCGCACGCCTCAACGCCGATCAGACACGGCTCCAACTTGCCGAAGAACGGCAT
>DASCOC010000231.1:0-4380 GCA_036011805.1 Rhodospirillales bacterium | reverse complement strand
AAGAGCCATTAAGCTGGCTGAAACATGGTATTTTAGCCGTCGTTCAGTGGGGATTCAGTGGGGATAAAAACAAGGACCTAGCTGAAATAACAGCTAAGTCCTTGTTTTAGATGGTGGAGCCGAGGGGAATCGAACCCCTGACCTCTACAATGCCATTGTAGCGCTCTCCCAACTGAGCTACGGCCCCTTATTTAATTCGGTTTTAAATCGTCTTAGTTTTTGTCTTCGACGCCGCTGTCGATGTGTTCCTTGACCTCGGACACGTCGTCGTCGTCACGGCTGAGATCGGAAGTGTCTTCGATCAGGGCATCGTCCTTTTCATCGTCTTTGCTGTCGCCGGCATCGACCAAATCGTCACCGTCCAGATTAGGGTCGGTGGCATCCGCTCCTTTGCCGGCTCCGGCGACTGTTGCGGCATCGTCATTGGCGGGCGCAGCCGCCGCCGGCGCCGCCGCCGGGACTTCCACCTGGCTGACATCCTGTTCAATCGCCTTCGCCGCGGGGGCCGGACGTTTCGGTCTGGCCGGCGGGTTCGGATTGAAGGCGGCGCCGCACTTCGGGCACTCGATATTTTTTTTCTTCAGGTCATAGAAAGGCTCGCCGCAACTACGGCAAGTCCGCTTCGTTCCCCATTCAGATTTAGCCAACCGTGTCCTCCTTGGGCTTGCGATATCTATTCTGGAGTGCCAATTGCCATTTTCCACGGGTTCTGTCAAAAACAAAAATGACCTTCTTCGCAAAAAAATTTCCGGGCGCATTCATTTAACGGAACCCTACCACCGTCCCTTGGAATTATGGTAGAGACAGCCTCTTATAAAGATGTCGTTATTCATGCCTAAATATATAAGGATTTTCTGACGTGCCCGCCCCGAAATCAGCCTCGAAATTATCCTTGCAATCCAGCCCGGCCGGTCCTCTTTCGGGTACCGCAACGGTCCCCGGCGATAAGTCGATCTCGCACCGGGCCCTGATCCTGGGCGCCCTTAGCGTCGGCGAGACCCGGATCACCGGCTTGTTGGAATCCGAAGACGTGTTGGCGACCGCCGCCGCCTTGAAGGCCTTGGGCGCCCAGATCAAACGCGAAGACGACGGCGATTGGCACGTCTTCGGGCGCGGCGTCGGCGGCCTGAGCGAGCCCTCGGGGGTGTCGAATATGGGCAATTCAGGGACCGCGGCCAGGCTGCTGATGGGGGTCTCGGCGACGCATCCCTTCAAGACCACGTTTTCCGGCGATGCGTCGTTGTCGAAGCGCCCCATGGAGCGCGTGATGTTGCCGTTGCGGCAGATGGGCGCCCAATTCACGGCGCGTGACGGCGGATGCCTGCCGATAACCGTTAGCGGCGCCGCCTCGCCCATCCCCATCACCTATGAGTCGCCGGTGGCGTCGGCCCAGGTGAAAACGGCGGTATTGCTGGCGGGGCTGAATACGCCGGGCCTGACCACCGTAATCGAGCCCCAGCCGACCCGCGACCATTCGGAACGGATGCTTAGCTTTTTCGGCGCCGAGGTGGCGGTCGAGGATACGCCCGAGGGTGGCCGGCGGATTACCTTGACCGGACAGCCGGAACTGACGGGTCACGCAGTCACCGTTCCCGGCGATTTTTCGTCGGCCGCCTTTCCCATGGTGGCGGCGCTGTTGGCGCCAAATTCCCGGATGACGCTTACCGGTGTCGGCATCAACCCATTGCGTACCGGGCTGCTGGAAACGCTGCTGGAGATGGGGGCATCCGTCGGCGTCGAAAACCGGCGCAACTTAAGCGGCGAGGAAGTCGCTGATTTAGTGGTCGAAAGTAGTGCGTTGAAAGGAATTACGGTTCCGGCATCGCGGGCGCCGTCGATGATCGACGAATACCCGGCGTTGGCCGTCGCCGCGGCGCTTGCGGACGGGGAAACGCGGCTTGAAGGGCTGGCCGAGCTTCGGGTTAAGGAAAGCGACCGTCTCGGCGCCATGGCCAAGGGACTGGCGGCGGCCGGGGTTGACGTCACCGAGACCGAGGATTCTCTCACCATTCGCGGCGCCGGCAGCACCAAAACAGCGAAACCAAGCGGCGGTGTGCGCATTGAGGCGAATTTGGACCATCGCATCGCCATGGCATTTCTGGTTTTGGGGTTGGCCACGGAACGGCCGATCACCATCGACGACACGGCGACCATCGTAACCAGCTTTCCGGGCTTTGCGGCGCTGATGAACGGCCTCGGTGCCGATATGAAGGAAAGTCCATGATTATCGCCATCGACGGGCCGGCGGCGGCCGGCAAGGGCACCTTGGCGCGGCGGTTGGCGGAGCATTTCGGCCTGGCGATCCTGGACACCGGGCTTTTGTACCGGGCCGTCGGCATGAACCTGGTGCGGATAAGCGGCAACCCGGATGACGCCGACGCCGCCGCCGACGCCGCCAGGGCGTTGACACCAGAAGATCTGCAAGCAGACGACCTGCGCACCGATGCCGCCGCCGATGCGGCGTCCCGGGTTTCCGCGGTGCCGGCGGTGCGCCAGGCGTTGTTGGAATTTCAGCGGGCCTTCGCTGAAAACCCGCCCGAAATTGCCTCCGGGGACGCAAATGGGGCGATTCTCGATGGTCGTGATATCGGCACCGTTGTTTGTCCCGAGGCGGACTGCAAATTGTTCGTCACCGCCAATGTCGAGGTTCGTGCAAAAAGGCGTTTTTTAGAGTTGCGGGAACGGGGTCTCGACGCTATACATGGCCGCGTTCTCGCCGATATGAAGGAACGGGATGGGCGCGATAGTGATCGTGCCGTATCTCCGCTGGAGCCGGCCAAAGACGCTCTTCAATTGGATACCAGCGAAATGGACGCCGATCAGGCTTTTGCCGCGGCCCTCAGTTTCATCAATTCCGGGAACAAATAGTTCGTGACGTCCTTGATCGCCCGGCAGGAAAGGCCGGCCCGGTTTAAATTGTGGGCGTTGTTTTTAACCGAAGACCGCCGGATTCAACCGGTTGGCCAGCAAAGCGCGATTAATCGCGATTGATAAGGAAATAAGGACCCCATGGCTCCTGAAACAGAAACTGCTCAAGACGCATCCGCCCCCGTCGTAAAAGAGAATTTTGCCGACCTGCTTGAGGAATCCCTAAGAGAGGACAGCCGCTTCGAAGGCCGTGTCGTCAAGGGAACGGTCATTGCCGTCGAAAATGACGATGTGTTGATCGACGTCGGCCTCAAATCCGAAGGCCGGGTGCCGCTGAAGGAATTCGGCAACGTCGGCGAGGAAATCAACATCAAAGACGGTGACACCGTCGATGTTTTTGTCGAACGCTACGAAGACCGCGACGGCATTGTCCGGCTCAGCCGTGAAAAGGCCCGGCGCGAGGAAGCGTGGACCGATCTGGAAAAATCCTTCAAGGCGACCGAGCGCGTCAACGGCGTTATTTTCGGCCGCGTCAAGGGCGGTTTTATCGTCGATCTTTCCGGCGCCGTGGCGTTCCTGCCCGGATCCCAAGTGGATATCCGCCCGGTGCGTGATATCACGCCGCTCATGAACACGCCGCAACCGTTCCAGATTTTGAAAATGGACGCGCAACGCAACAACATCGTTGTCTCCAGGCGTGCGGTGCTTGAGGAAACCCGTTCCGAAGCCCGTTCCGAACTGATTTCCAACCTCACCGAAGGACAGGTCCTCGAGGGCGTGGTCAAGAACATCACCGATTACGGCGCCTTTGTCGATTTGGGCGGCGTCGATGGCCTGCTTCACGTCACCGACATCGCCTGGCGCCGCGTCAATCACCCGTCGGAAGTGTTGCAGATCGGCCAAACCATGAATGTTCAGGTGATCCGCTTCAACGCCGAAACCCAGCGCATCTCGCTCGGCCTGAAACAGCTGGAAACAGACCCCTGGGAAGGCGTGGAAGCCAAGTATCCGCCCGAAGCCAAGTTTACCGGCCGGGTCACCAACATTACCGATTACGGCGCCTTCGTGGAGCTGGAGCCGGGTGTCGAAGGGCTGGTTCATGTTTCGGAAATGAGCTGGACCAAAAAGAACGTGCATCCCGGAAAGATCGTCTCCACCAGCCAGGAAGTCGAGGTTATGGTGCTCGACGCGGATCCCGAAAAACGCCGCATCTCGCTGGGCCTCAAGCAGTGCCAATCCAATCCGTGGGAAGGCTTCCAGACCAAATTCACGGTCGGCTCCGAGGTTGAGGGCGAAATCAAAAATATTACCGAATTCGGTCTGTTTATCGGGCTGGACGGTAAAATCGACGGCATGGCCCATCTTTCCGACCTGAGCTGGAATAAATCCGGAGAAGAAGCGCTCACCGATTATAAGAAGGGCGATATGGTCAAGACTAAGGTGCTGGACGTGGACGTGGAAAAAGAACGCATCAGCCTCGGTATCAAGCAATTGACGGAAGACACCGTCGGC
>DASCOC010000230.1:0-3737 GCA_036011805.1 Rhodospirillales bacterium | reverse complement strand
CGTTGCCGTGGCTGGACGACCTGACCCTGATGCCGCGCATGGACCTGGTCTTTGCATTGGACCGTATTCATATCATTGCCATCGTGCTGGCCATGGGGACCGTCGGGGTGATGTCGGTGGTGGCGGCCCTGGACTTTGCCTTCCAGAAACATTCGTTTACGAAAAAAATGAAGATGACCCAGCAGGAGGTGAAGGACGAACACAAGCAAGCCGAAGGCGATCCCCATGTTAAGGCCCGGATCCGAAAGGTGCGGATGGAACGCGCCCAGCAACGGATGATGGCGGCGGTTCCCGACGCCGATGTGGTGATCACCAACCCGACCCATTATTCCATCGCCCTGGAATACAAGATTGATGAAATGGCGGCGCCCAAGCTGGTTGCCAAGGGGGTCGATCATCTGGCGATGCGGATCAGGGAGGTGGCCAAGGCCCATGACGTGCCGCTGGTCGAAAACCCGCCCCTGGCCCGCGCCCTTTACGCCGGCGTCGATGTCGACGAAGAAATTCCGCCCGAACACTTCAAGGCGGTGGCCGAGGTCATCGGCTTCGTTATGCGCAAACGGGGCGACCTGCCGGCCCAAGCTAGTGTATCGTCAGAGGACGGTGCGCCGGGGCAATAATTCACCAGCTGCGGTCACTGGGATGACCCGGCCTGCGGCCGATGGGATGACCCGGCCTGCGGCCGATGGGAAAACAAGCGGAGCATGGGGTGACGGGACCTGAAACAAACCACGACATAAACAACGCCGCCGGCAACGGCCGCCGGCGCCTGGCCCGCCACCCGTTGCCGTGGGCGGTGCTATGCGTGGTGTTGTCCGGTCTGGCGGTATATTTCCACCTCCAAGGCGCGGGTGCCTTCGCCTTGACGATGGGCGTTTCCGGGTTGGCGTTGGCGGCGTTCGCCGCCCTGGCCTGGAGCCTCGGCGCTTCCGATTCCGGCGGGTCCGCATCCCGGCTGCTTCTCACTGCCGCTGATGGTTCCGATGACGGCCTGTTGATTGCCGCAACCGATGGTCGCTTCGAATATGCCAATCCCGCCTTTCACCGCTTGCTGCCCGGTCTTTTGTCTCCTGGGGCCCAGTCACTTGACGCCATTGAAAGGGATCTGGACGACTCCGTTGATAATGGGGCGGCGGCCGAATTCAAGCGGCTTCGGGCGATCGCCGAAAACGGCCTTGCCGGCCATGCCGAATTGGCGCTCGGCGGCCCATCGGGGGCGTTGGAATGGCGCCGGATTACGGTTAGCCCCATCGACGGCGGGCCAAGGGCAGGCAAGGGGGCCCTGTGGCGGGTCGAGGACATCACCGCCGGGCGCGAGGTCGACGCGGTGCGCCGGCAGGAGGAAACCTATCTGGCGGATTTCCTGGACTTGCTGCCGGTGGGGTTCTTTTCCGCCGATGCCACCGGCCGTTTCCGCTATGCCAACCAGACCCTCGCGGATTGGCTCGGGATCGCCCCCGAAGACATCGCCTCCTCGCCGCTGGAGGATTACCTCAGCATCGAGGACGAAGGCCAAATGGATGGCCGGGGGGATGTCGGCAACGCCGTCACCGTGACCTTCAGGCGCAAGGATGGTGATATATTCAAGGCCTGGGTGGTCCAATCCCTGGGCGACAGTATCGAAGGCCAGCCCGCCTATAGCCGTTCGGTGGTGCTGCGCGGCACGGAATGGCGGCGCCTTGATCCCAACCGGGCCGATGACGGCGATGCCGGTCCCGAAATCCGCCTCCACTGGTTATTCGATGAGGCGCCGGTGGGCATTGTCCTTTTAGATCTCCAGGGAAACATCGCCGAATGCAACCGGGCCTTCCTCAAGCTCATCGGCCTCAATCCGGAAAACCTGATCGGCCATCCGTTTGCCGACAGGGTGGCCAAGGAGGATCGCGGCGATATCGCGGCGGCTTTATCCAAGGTGGTGATGGGAACGGCGCGGGCCACCCACCTGGAAGCCCGCATGCCGGGCGCCGGTGGCCGCGAATTGATGACGTCGCTGTTTGCCAGCCGCCTGGAGGACGCCGTTGGCGAAATTTCAGGCCTGGCGCTGCACTTCATCGACACCACGGAACAGCGGAACCTGGAAGTCCAATTCGCCCAATCCCAGAAAATGGAAGCCATCGGTCAGCTTGCGGGCGGCATCGCGCATGATTTCAATAACCTGTTGACGGCGATGATCGGATTCTCCGATCTGTTGCTCAGCCGCCACGGCCCCGATGACCCGTCGTTCGCCGACATTCAGCAGATCAAGCAAAACGCCAACCGGGCGACCATTCTGGTGCGCCAATTGCTGGCGTTTTCGCGCAAACAGGCGCTGGCGCCGGTGCGGCTCGACGTCACCGAAACCATCAACGAGTTGACCTCGCTGCTGGGCCGGCTGATCGGTGAGAAAATAGAGCTGACGCTGGAGCACGGCGGCGGCCTCCGTCCGATCAAGGTCGACCGGGGACAGTTCGACCAAATTATCATCAACCTTGCGGTGAATGCCAAAGACGCCATGCCCGGCGGTGGCCAGTTAACCATTCGGACATCTGAAACCGTGCTCAATGCGCCGGTGCAGCGCGGCCCGGACCTGATGGCCAAGGGCCGCTATATTCTTATTGAAATGATCGATACCGGCACCGGAATTCGCAAGGAGGACATGGAACGCATTTTCGAGCCGTTCTTCTCGACCAAGGAGGTCGGCGCCGGCACCGGCCTGGGGCTTTCCACCGTCTACGGTATCGTCCATCAGACCGGCGGTTCTATTTTCGTCGACAGTGCGCCTGGGGACGGCACCACGTTCAGTATTTATATGCCGGAATACACCGAAGACGCCGAAGCCGAAGACATTGCCGCCGGCGACGTCGCCCTACCGGTGGACGCCGACGCCATCGCCGACGGCGACCTCACCGGCACCGGTACGGTGTTGCTGGTCGAAGACGAAGACGCGGTCCGCCTGTTCGGCGCCCGGGCGCTGCGCAACAAGGGCTATACCGTGCTCGAGGCCGAAAACGGCGAAGGCGCGCTCGATGTTATTAACGCCAACGACGCCACCATCGACTTGATTATTTCCGACGTGGTGATGCCGGGCATGGACGGTCACACCCTGGTCGGGCTGGTCCGCCATGAGCTCCCCGACGTGAAAGTCATATTGATGTCGGGCTACGCCGAAGATGTCTTCCGCGACGAGATCGGCCGCGACTCGTCCATCGAATTCCTACCCAAACCGTTCAGCCTCAAAGGCCTGGCGGCCAAGGTCAAAGAGGTGATGGCGGGGTAGCGGGCTTGTTGGGTGAGGCTCGCCTTATTTCAGATGCCTCTCAATGGCTTTATCCTTGATCGCCTGAACGCGGCCTTCGAGCACCATTTCTTCAAGCGCTTTGGTAATACGGGGGATCAGTGCTTGGTGCTTTTTGTGGAGGAAATGAAACAATTTCAGCGTTTCAAGGGGCGGCTCGATCAGGTGAATATTATTCAACCCATGTTTCTTGATCGTCAGAATTCCCTCAATTCTGGTACTGACCGCGACTTCGGTGCGCTTCTTACTGAGCATGCGAAAAACCAGGTCATTTGTTTGTACCGGTAACACCTTCATCCCTTCGGTTCCGTTTTCAGCAAATTTGGCGCCAATGCGCAGGCCGATGGCGTAGGGACGCAGGCTTTCCCAATTTTCTATTTTGATTTCCGGGTTGTTGGTGAAAGCAATGCCCTCGATGGCATTAATCGCTACGGGTACCAATCGTAAATTTGAGTACTTGTTG